>JABSPR010000330.1 GCA_013214975.1 Flavobacteriales bacterium | reverse complement strand
TTCCTTATAGCCTGTAGATACATTCCCTGATTCTGGATCTTTCCATTCCAATGGAAATACAGAAAAGCCCAGTTTGTCGCCATCTCTTTTGCTCAATTTACCTTTTCCGCTAGGTTTAAGGATTAATGGGATATGAGCGAAATCTGGTTTGGTGTCTTCCCAACCCAAATATTTGTAAAGCATTACATGCATCGGTGCAGATGGCAACCACTCCTCCCCTCTTATCACATGCGAAATTTTCATGTCGTGATCGTCGGCCACATTCGCCAAATGATAGGTAGGCATACCATCCGACTTCATTAAAACTTTGTCATCAAGCGTAGAAGAATTTACCGAAATATCTCCCCTAACCATATCGGTAAAGTTTATCATTTCATCTTCTGGCATTTTAATTCGAATCACGTAGTTTGCACCCGAATCTAATCTGCTTTTTACATCCGCTTCGTTTAACGTTAACGAGTTTGTCATACTCATTCTCGACTTCGAATCGTATTGATAGCTATCTCCGCCAGCAGCTTTTAATCGCTCCCGCATCGCTTCCAATTCTTCTGGCGTATCGAATGCATAATATGCTAATCCTGCTGCCAATAATTGATCGGCATAAACCTTATAACCGCCTGCTTTATTTCTTTCGGATTGCTTGTAAGGTGCATGTGGTCCACCTTTTTCCGGACTTTCATCGGGCCCTAAACCACACCAAGCTAAAGATCTGTTCACGTAATCTTCCGCTCCTTCAACTAATCTAGTCTGGTCGGTATCTTCTATTCTAAGAATAAAATCACCACCATGCTTTTTAGCAAACAAGTAGCTATACAAAGCCGTTTTCACTCCACCAATATGGAGCGGTCCAGTTGGACTAGGTGCAAATCTTACCCTTACTCTTCTATCCGACATTAATTCATTTTTTAGGACCGCTAAATTAGCCATTTTATTCATGTCAAGTTGAAGTGATTTCCCAGTAAATATTAACCTTTCGAGATCAATTAAAATTTTGCGATCTTTACATGATACTCGATTAAAACATTTTAAGGCAAACTATCGTTCCTCAAGAGTGTAACAACAGAAGTATTAACAAGATATGACTGAGAGCAATTTTGATTTATTGCTGAATAAGCTCGACGGCTTTATTCGGAAATATTACAAGAATTTACTTCTAAAAGGAGTGATTCTTAGCGTTGCTATTATTCTCGTCTACTTCTTGACAATTACCCTTTTAGAACATTTTGTCCGTTTCGATACGGGAATTAGAATGTTCCTTTTCTATTCATTTCTCGCAACAACAGGTTATGTTTTCTTCACGATGATCTGCATCCCTGTTTTCAAGATATTCAGCTTTGGAAAACAAATTACCTACGAACAAGCAGCAAAAGTTATCGGTAGTCATTTCAACTCAATTGATGATAAAATTCTAAATGCAATTCAGCTTAACAACCTTTCTGGTGAGAATAAGAGCAATGAATTATTAATTGCCAGTATCTCTCAAAAAATTGATCAGATCAAAGAGGTAAACTTCTCTATGGCCATCGATTTCTCCGAAAACAAAAAATACTTAGGTTATGCACTAGCTCCAATTGCACTGCTGCTATTGATTTCTATGGGTGCTCCACAAATTATATCCAGCGGTTCGCAAAGAATTATTAAACACAACGATTCATTCACCCCTCCTGCTCCATTCAAATTTATTGTGGATGAGTCTAAGCTTACCGGCATTCAGCAAAATGATTTTGAAATCGTGGTCGACATCGAAGGATCTGAGATTCCAAAAGAAGTTTTTATTGAATTCAACAACCACCAATATAAACTTCGATCGAAGAACAAATTGAGTTACACTTACACGTTTACCAACGTGCAAAAAAATTCTGATTTTAAATTTCATGCGAACGAAATATATTCGAAAGAATATGAACTTAATGTTCATCCAAACCCAACGGTACTAGACTTCTCCGTAAATCTTATCTACCCAAGATATATCAACAGAACAAACGAAAACCTAAAAAACATTGGAGACTTAAGCATCCCCATTGGAACCAAGGTAGAATGGACGTTTAATACAAAAGATGCAAATAGTGTAGAAGTAATTTTCGATGAGAAAGCGGAAATTATTGACCAATCTGGTGATGATGAGTATACTAACTCGAAACTAATTTTCAAGAACGAAACGTACGGGATTCGACCAATTAACGATTATGTTAAATCGAAAGAAGTAATCCAATATTTCATTTCTGCCATTCCGGATCGATACCCATCCATAGAAATTGAAGGAAAAGTAGACTCTGTACTGCTAACTAAATTTTATTTCGCTGGGATTATTAAAGACGATTATGGCTTCTCAACCGTTAAACTCAACTACCGTATTGCTTCGGAAGCTACCAAAGGTTCTGTCTCTGAATTCAAAAGCGAGACTGTTCAAATCAACAAAAACGTAAACGAACAAAAGTTCTATCATTTATGGGACCTAAGCAGTTTGGGCTTAAAATCTGATGAAGAAATATTCTACTATTTCGAAGTCTGGGATAACGATGGTGTTAATGGCAGCAAGTCTACCCGTACCCAAATTAAAACTTATCACCTACCTGATTATAATCAGCTGGCACAAGAGAATTCAAAGAATAACGACAAGATTAAAGAGCTCCTTAAAAAATCGATTAAAGATGCTTCGGAGCTTCAAAAGGAATTGGACAAACTCAACAAAGAGGCCCTAAACAAGAAAAACCTCGATTGGTCAGATAAGAAGCGAATGGAAGATCTTATCAAGAAGCAAAAGGAGCTGAGAAAGAATGTGGAGAAAATTCAGAACGAAAACGAGAAAAACGCTCAAAAACAAACTGAATTCATGAACCTCTCTGAAGAAAGTCAGGATATGCAAAAACAGATTGAGGAGCTTTTCGAAGAGATAATGTCGGAAGAGATGAAAGAAAAGTTCGAGGAGCTAGAAAACATGCTTACAGAAATGGACAAAAAAGACCTTCAGGAAGCGTTAAAGGAACTTCAATTCGATTCTGAGGAGTATGAGCAAGAATTAGAACGAACGTTAGAAATATTTAAGCTGATGGAGTTTGAAATAAAACTCGATAAAATGATCGATCGACTAGAAGAATTAGCCGAAGAGCAAAAGAAACAATCAGAAGAAACGCTGGATAAAAACAAAAGCGACGAAGAGAAAAAGGCAGATCAGGAGAAGCTAAACAAAGAGTTCAGTGATCTTCAGAAAGAAATGGAAGAACTAGAGAAAATGAACAAAGAGCTCAACTCCCCTGCCGAAATGAAGAATACAGAACAAGAGCAACAAGCAATTAAACAAGATATGCAGCAGAGTTCCAAATCACTCGAAAAAAGCCAAGATCAAAAAGCTTCGGAGGCGCAACAAGATGCTGCCGAAAAAATGGAAGAAATGGCGCAGCAGATGGAGCAAATGCAAGAAGAAATGGAAGCTAGTGCTGATGCTATTAGTGTAGAAAAGCTAAAAGAAATTCTAGAAAATCTCATGACCATCTCCTTCGATCAAGAAGATTTAATGGAAGAAGTAAAGAAAACAAATCGAAACGATCCCCGATTTCTTTCGCATATCCAAGAGCAATTCAACATCAAAGAAAACTCCGAACTGGTGCAAGACTCACTAATAGCATTAGCCAAAACTCAACCGGAGGTAAAATCCATTATTCTAAAGGAAATGGCCGAAGTGAATCAAAACATTGACAAGAGCATCCAGGAATTATTAGACAATAAAATCAGTCAATCAAGCTATCACCAACAGTTAGTCATGACATCCATTAATAACTTGGCTCTACTACTTGATGAAGCAAAAGATCAGTTGAATAAACAAATGGCGCAGCAACAAAAGAAAGGTAAGAGCAAAGGCGATTGTAAAAAGCCAAGTAATAAGCAATGCGACAAACCGGGTAGTTGTAACAAACCGGGCCACGGAAAGCCAGGAAAAGGCAAAAAACCTGGTGAAGGCATAGGTGGAATGAAAGCTTTACAAAAACAATTAAATGAGCGTCTTAAGAAAGGTATGAATGGAAAGATGCAAAGTAAAGAATTGGTACAACTCGCTGCAAAACAAGAAGCTATACGAAGAGAACTCCAAAAAATGCAACAGAAACAGGGCAAAGACGGAGATAAAAAAGGAGGCAACGGAAAAGGCGATTTGGAAAAAATACAGCAATTAATGGAACAAACTGAGAAGGATATCGTACACGGCTCTGTTAACCAACAAACAATACAGAGACAACAAGAAATTTTTACACGACTGTTAGAGGCGGAAAAGGCGGAGAAAGAAAGAGAGTGGGATCATAAACGAGAGTCAAAAGAGGCACAAAGTCTGGATGAGATAGTTTCTCCACCGGACTTTACGGAGTATTATCATATGAAGGAGAAGGAAATAGAGCTGCTAAAAACAATTCCTCCTTCGCTCAATAAGTTTTATAAAAACAAAGTAAATGATTACTTTAACAGTCTTCAATTAAATTTATAAGAAGTGATTGATAAAGAGCAAATAGAGGAAAGGAAAGAGCTACGATTCGCCTCAAAATTAGAGAACATAACACTTGTAGAAAAGTTAATCGACGACGTATGTGAACTATCCGATATTGACCGAGATTACTATGGAAACATTCTTGTTTCCTTAACTGAAGCCGTCAATAACGCAATTGCACACGGAAATCAGTCCGATCCTACGAAACAAGTTACTGTGGTGTTCCAATCTTCTAAAGACAATATTTTATTTAAAGTAACAGATGAAGGAAATGGTTTTAATTACGAAAACCTACCTGATCCTACTTCACCAGAAAATCTTGAAAAGCCGTATGGCAGAGGTATCTTCCTTATCAAACATTTATCTGATGAGGTTGAGTTTATCGATGAAGGAAAAACTATCAGTATTTCTTTTAGCGTACCAGCATTAGCTACTGCTAGCTAATTAATCCCCTTTTTTGTGGACGATTCTACTATCTTCTTTCATGAGGAGAATATTTCTTTTGTACTATCCAACGAACAATCTATTGTTACATGGCTAACAAAAGCCATTACCGATTACGATAAGACAGTGGGTGAAATCAGCTTTATCTTTACAACGGATGAAGACCTGCATAAAATTAATGTGGAACACCTTAACCACGATACACTCACAGATGTAATTACATTCGATTACTGTGAGGATAATGAAGTATCTGGTGATATATACATCAGTATAGATCGAGTAAAAGAAAATGCAGAATCATTCAGTCAAACATTTGACACAGAGCTACACAGAGTACTTATTCACAGCACATTACATCTTCTTGGATACAAAGATAAATCACCAAAAGATAAAAAGGAGATGACGTTGAAAGAAGATTTTTATCTAACTTTGCTTCCCCCTATTTCTTCGTGATGTTTCACGTGGAACAATTTGGAATATTATGCTTCAAAAATATGATCTAATAGTTATTGGAGGTGGACATGCTGGCTGTGAAGCTGCAGCCGCTGCAGCCAACATGGGATCGACAGTACTGCTTATCACTATGAACATGGGAACCATTGCTCAGATGTCATGCAACCCTGCAATGGGTGGTGTAGCCAAAGGTCAGATAATCCGTGAAATCGACGCCCTAGGAGGATACTCTGGAATTGTTACAGACGAGACAATGATCCAATTCAGAATGCTTAATAAATCTAAAGGGCCTGCAATGTGGAGCCCAAGAGCACAGTGTGACAAACTACGATTTGCAGAAACATGGAGACTAAAACTAGAAGCCACCCCAAACGTAGACTTTTGGCAAGATTCCGTTAATGAACTTATAATTAAGAACGAAACAATACTCGGTGTAGTAACTGGAATGGGTATGAAAATTATGTCAACCTCCGTAGTACTTACCACAGGAACCTTCATGAATGGCATTATTCATTTAGGCGAGAAAAACATATCTGGGGGCAGAGCTTCCGAACCGGCATCAAAAGGCATTACAGAGCAGCTAAATAGCTTTGGCTTTGAATCAGGAAGGATGAAAACCGGTACACCTCCACGAGTAGATGGGAGGTCACTTGACTACTCTAAAATGGAAGAACAGCCAGGCGATGAAAACCCTTCCAAATTCTCCTATACCGATACACCAGAATTAAAGACACAAAAAAGCTGTTACATCACTTATACCAATCAAAATACACACGATGTATTAAAAACTGGCTTTGATAAATCCCCGATGTTTCAAGGAAGGATTAAGGGAATTGGACCACGATATTGCCCCTCTATAGAGGATAAAATAGAACGCTTTGCTGAACGAGATAGACATCAAATATTCGTTGAACCCGAAGGATGGAATACAATAGAAATTTACGTTAACGGATTCTCAACATCACTTCCTGAAGATGTGCAGATTAAAGCCATGAAAGAAATGGAAGGCTTCGAAAACGTTAAAATGTTTAGGCCAGGATACGCAATTGAATACGACTACTTCCCTCCTATGCAATTGCAAATGACTTTAGAAACAAAAGGAATTCAAAATTTATATTTCGCTGGACAAATAAATGGAACAACTGGATATGAAGAAGCCGGAAGTCAAGGATTAATAGCTGGAATTAATTCTCACCTTAAAAATAATAACAAGGAACCTTTCATATTAAAAAGATCGGAAGCATATATTGGTGTACTTATAGACGATTTAATAAATAAAGGAACTGATGAACCTTATAGAATGTTCACTTCAAGAGCCGAATATAGATTACTACTTCGTCAAGATAACGCAGACTTGAGACTAAGTCCATATGCTTTTGATTTGGGTCTGATTTCTAAAGAAAGGTTAGAATCTGTAGAAACGAAAAAAACAGGGACAAACGACTTAATAAAATACTGCAAAAAAGAGAGCATTACTCCTGACGAAATAAATAAAACTTTAGAAAAGAAAAACACCAACAAAATTTCACAAAAGACCAGAATTTTCAACCTCGTCACACGCCCGCAGCTGAGCTTTAAGGATGTTATCGATAGTAATACGTCATTGGGGTCACATATGGCCAATTTGGGCTCTATACGACCTCAAATAGAAGAGCAAGCAGAAATCCTCATGAAGTATGAAGGATACATTGAAAAGGAAAAAGAGAACGTTGAAAAACTAGAACGATTAGAAAATTTACTTCTTCAAGATTCATTTGATTATTTCACACTCAAGGCTCTCTCTTCTGAAGCCCGTGAAAAACTTACTCAGGTTAAACCCAGAACCATTGGTCAAGCATCTAGAATCAGCGGTGTTTCGCCAGCCGATATTTCTGTTTTAATGGTACATTTAGGTCGCTAAAACTATATGTTTCACGTGAAACATCAGCTATGGAAAACTTAAACAACTGTCCGATTTGTGACTCAACAGAGAGCAAATTATATCTTCAGAGCAACGACTTTTCAATAAGCAAGGAAAATTTCAATATTGTCCAATGCGTAGCATGTAACTTCAAATACACCAATCCAAGACCTAACCAAAACAGCATCGGCCCTTACTATCAATCCGAGGAATATGTCTCCCATTCAGATACTAATAAAGGAGTAATTAATCGGATATACCAGATCGTCAGAATATATACTTTAAGTACTAAACTTGCAATGATCGATAAGATCAGACGAAAAGCAAGACTGTTAGATATAGGAGCAGGAACAGGTGCATTTTTAAAATTCTGCAAAGACGGCGGCCATGAAATAACAGGTATCGAACCAGATGCAACCGCGCGAAAAACAGCTTACGACATCAATCAAATTAGCCTTCAAGAAGAAAAAGCATTGAACTCATTTGAAGAGGAGTCGTTCGATATAATTACAATGTGGCACGTTCTAGAACACGTACATACATTAAAGGAACGAATAGCACAAGTCAATCGACTATTAGATGACAACGGAACACTTATAATAGCCGTGCCTAACTGTAATTCTTTCGACGCAAAGCATTATAAAAAACATTGGGCTGCTTACGATTTACCACGTCATCTTTATCACTTCGTACCTTCAGACATTGACAAACTCATTAGCCAATTCGGCATGAGAATTGCAGATATCAAACCAATGACATTTGACTCAGTTTATGTATCCATGCTTAGCGAAAAATACAAAGGGAATACTGGCATATTGGGAATTATAAAAGCAGTTCTAATCGGTTTGCTTTCAAACCTAAAAGGAGTAGCTAATTCAAATACCCATTCTAGTCAAATATACATTATTAAAAAATCATAACTAGCTGATACTCATAACATTACAGAAGCCATAACAAGTTCAAAATCAACCACATACCATGAAAACAATTGCCCTAATCTTCCTAATAATAAGCACAAGCACAGCTTACTCGCAAATCGACAGTTTATTTTGGCCAACTGGAAAAATAAGATCCGTTTATTCCTGCCTAGCAAATTCCTGTACCACCAAATTATACTATGAAACAACTGGCACACTTAAAGAAATTTCTGTTAACCTAGATGGATACAAATGGATCTATTCAGAAGAGTATTGCGAAAACGGTCAACTAAAAACAAAATTTAACCCAAGCGCAACTAAACCAGAAGAAAGAACAGAATTTCATTGCAATGGCAATATTTTTAAGAAATACAGTAAATCAAATAAAGGAATTCGTGGAGAGTATACAGAATACTACTTAAATGGTAACATGTCTAAACATGGATTCTATGAAAAAACTAACAAGTTAATTGGAGAACAAAAATCTGGTATTTGGGAGTATTTTAA
>JABSPR010000329.1 GCA_013214975.1 Flavobacteriales bacterium | reverse complement strand
GATAAGAGTTAGGGTTTCCGTAGGTCCATAGCTCCAACGCATTGCGTATGCTAAATCAAGGCCACCATCCGTTTTTGCCTTTGTTTCTGTAAGTTCTGATTTACCTCCTCTAATGGTTTCCTTGCCATAAGTGTAGGTACTCCATAGAGAAGATACATTTGGTCCAATAGCAAGAACTGCCGCAAAAAGCAATGTAACAAGTTTTATTGCTAGAGATTTAAGGGCTTTGGGTTTTTTTATAAATAAGGCTCCAATAGAAGTCGTTATCAATAGCAAAATGGCTAATGGAATAGTTGTGAAAAATAGAATTGTCGTAGCTGCGTCAACACCATATTTCCAACCATTTACAATAACTATTATTGCAATAACTAACAGAGCTAAATGCCAATAATTACTAACGAATTGGAAGGATGGTGATTGGGTAAGGTAATTTTTTACAGCTTCTTTGTTTTCTGATAATACCAATTCAGCGTATATTATAAATACCACCATTATTGATAAATAATAAATTATTTGAATATGGTTAGCTCCAATGCAAAGGGAAAGTGTTATTGCCGTCAGGATTCCGCCAAGTAATGTCTTGCCTCTTAGCGTATAGAATATACTTGCCAAGACAGGAGCCATGTAACTTATAGTTCGCAATTTACTATTATGGCCTGCTTCGTAGAGAATTAGAAAATGAGTCGAAAATCCAAAGGCAACTGCTCCCAGAAGGGCGACCCAGGGGTCAACTTTAAACGTGAGCAATAGAATATAGAATCCTATCAGGATCGTATACAAAAGTCCCATAGCGCTGGGTAGACGTAAGCCCGTAAGTATTCCAATATGCTTGATGAAGTTACCAGGATATTTAATGCTAATACTAAATGCTGGCATGCCAGAGAATTGAGAATTAGTCCAAAGTGCTTCTTCGCCATACTTTTCTCGGTGCTCCACAACTTCCTTAGATATTGAAGAAGAACGAACGATATCTTGTTGCCTAAGTTCTTTGCCATTAAGAACAGGATAGAAATACGTTAATGTGAGTAAAAGCAGAATTGCTGCGCATATTGCATGCGGCACAATCTTTTGAAAGAATGTTTTTTTATCAAACATAGGGGTAGTTAATTCTCTTGGTTAGCCTTTCAAAAGTAGCGTATAGTACCTTTGTATCAAACAAGCATTTAGCGATAGTTATCCACGATTTGAGTATGCATGAAGGGACTAGGATATTATTGGATCTTACACCGTTATAGGTTTAAAACGATACTGAAAATAGCAGCATTGGGGTATTCTTGTCAACAACGCTTATTTCTGCTTGGGGCTTACTGCATTTTATTGTCAAACTATACTTTACAAGATTCAATATTGTGATGTTTTATTGATCCCATCCCGTTTGTAATATATTTTAAAAGAAATAAATTCGATATTCTTTATCTGATATTTTAAAGGTAACTTAGGCATTTAGGGTATTATTGAGAATGACGCTTAACCTGGGTAATTCATTAAGAAAAATGAATTTAATCAAGCTTTACATTTTAAATATTAGGAAGAAATAATATGAATATTTTAATTACTGGGGTTGCAGGGTTTATTGGCTCACATTTAGCAGAAAGGTTACTGGCCGTGGGGCATAAGGTAATTGGCTTAGATAATTATGATGTCTTTTATTCAAAAGAAGTAAAACAAAATAATCTCTCAAATTTATTATTAGATAAGAATTTTTCATTCGTAGAGCTAGATATTACTGATAAAGAAAATTTATTAAATCATTCTATTTTTCTGGATATAGAAATGGTTGTTCATTTGGCAGCAAAACCAGGCGTAATTCCCTCTTTAAATAATGTAACCGGATTTATCGACACCAATATCACAGGAACAAATAATATACTCGAATTGATGAATAAAATTCGGTGTAAGAAGATGGTTTTTGCATCCTCATCTTCCATTTATGGAAATAATAAAACAATTCCTTTCAATGAAAATGACAATGTAGATTATCCAGTTTCGCCATATGCATTTACGAAAAAGGCCTGCGAGTTATTAACCTATAATTACCACATCTTACATGAATTTCAGATAATAAATTTCAGATTCTTTACCGTTTACGGCCCAAGGCAGCGACCAGATTTAGCAATTCATAGATTCTTTAATCTGATTGCAAATGGAGAAACCTTAAAGATATATGGCGATGGCAGTTCGGCACGAGATTACACTTATATAGATGATACCATCAATGGAATTTGTTCGGGCATTGACTACGTGCTTAATGCTGTTGATCCACTCTATGAGGTGATAAATTTGGGCAATAACCAGCCTGTTAAACTAAGTGATTTAATAAGATCCATTGAAGAAGTACTTGGCCATTCCGTAGAAACTGAACAAAAACCATGTAGAAGTGGTGACGTAGATATTACCTATGCAGATATTGAGAAAGCGAGTACGATGCTCAATTATAAGCCACAGCATTCAATCAAGGAAGGTCTCATGAAATTTAAGGAATGGCATGAAAATAAGTGACCTTCTTGATAAAGATTTTAGGCACGATAATAAATTAATTTGGGTTAGTGCAGCATTGGCAATTAAGTTTGCATTATTCTTTTTCTTCACCCAATTTTTTTCCACTGCAGATCTTAATCCTAAACATATAGCAGGTTTTTGGGGAAATGTAGCCAACGATAGCTTCAGTTATATAGATCCCATAGAAAGACTGATTGAAAAGGACGACATTGCTTTTTTATTTGAATTTCGAATGTTTGGGTATGGAATTCCTTATTGGATGGCGCGGGGGGTGATGAACCAATCGAGTGCATTGAATCTAATTGTTGTTATACAGACAATTGTCTCTGCTTTATCAGTGTATTGTTTGTCTTCGATTGCCGTTCAGATTTTTAAGAAGAGCTTCTATTTTCTACTCACTTTTTGTGGCTATTTTACAGTACTCATCGTGTCGTTATACGACATATATCCAATGACAGAGAGTTTCGCGGCTTCATCACTTATTTTCAGTATTTATTTTATTATCAAGGGTCAGAGGAATACGAATCTTCTTATTTCAGGTTTATTTTTAACATGGGCCATTTTTTTAAAACCAGTTTGTTTTCCTCTCTTGTTACTTTATGTTGTCTATATATTTCTAGAGCATGCAAAGAAGAAAATTGGACAGCTTCTAAAACTAGGATTGATTTTTTTAATCCCGATGATATTAATTGAAGTCATATGGGTTAGTGGTCAATTGAAGTACAACAACATTTTTACATTAACAACTCCAACAATATTCCATCCGCTTTATCTGGATGCGGATAAACACACCATGCCAATAATAAATTTTCAAAAGGCAACCGGTGAGAATTGGGAAGGTGAAATATGGTTTTATTCGGAAGAGGGTAATTATCCATATAGTTCAAGGATAGAAACTTCTGAATTTAATAGGGATTCTTTGATTGCATTAAAAAAGGGGATTCGTTCAGTACAATCAGGAAATTTACAATTTAAAAAAGGTGTAGAACGAGCAGTGGCGAGTATTGAGAACAGAATAATTTCCGCCAAGCTTAACCGTTATACCCAGTCGATTAAGGCGGAGCATCCGTTGTACTTTTATATTATTTCTCCAATAAAATATTTATATAGAACCGTAATTGCCAGTTCCACTGATAGGATGCTAGGATCATATAACACGACAAGTAAAAAACTGATACCTTTCCGAGTTTTACTGGATATTATATTCTGGGGTTTGCAAATGGTATTCTTATTTGCAATGGTAATTATTCTTCGTAAGCACCTTTATAACTACAAATTGCTACTGATTTCAAGTACCACCATATACTTTTATTTTATTCATACAATTGTTTTCAAATCAAGTGATTTTAGGTATTTAGTGGCCATATTGCCTTTAATGGTTTTAATAGCATTGCCAACATGTTTCCAATATTTTGGAACTCATTCATCATCGGCAAAAAACTTAGATTGATTAAGCTTAACTTAGTGAAAATTCTATCTGATTAGCACATGGATAATTTGATTACGATTATTGTACCAGTCTACAATGAAGAAGAAAATGTACCTCTTCTATTTTCTAAGCTAGACAATGCCTTAGATGGCCTCAATCATGAGATTATTGCCGTTAACGATGGATCAAGTGATAAAAGCTGGACGGCACTGAAAAGAGTAGCGCAAAGCAACCCAAAAGTAAAAATCATCGATTTTAAAAGAAATTTTGGCCAAACGGCGGCACTAAATGCTGGCATTCAAAATGCTTCTGGAGAGATCATCATTCTGATTGATAGTGATTTGGAGAACGACCCTAATGACATCAAGAAACTCCGTACTAAAATGGACGAAGGTTATGATGTTGTGAGCGGGTGGCGAAAGGAACGTTGGAAAGGAAGTTACCTTACAAGGAAGCTCCCTTCTTTAATGGCTAATGCCTTGATAAGCAATATTTCGGGGGTTCATCTACATGATTACGGATGTACCTTAAAGGCCTATCGGAAAGAAACCATCAAGGATGTAAGACTGTATGGCCAGATGCATCGGTTTATTCCAGTATTCTGTAAATGGCAAGGCGGTACGGTGGCGGAAATTCCAGTTAATTATCAACCAAGAATTCATGGTGAAAGCAACTATGGTTTATTTAGGATATATAAGGTAATATTAGACTTGGTGCTAATTAAGTTTCTGGACAAGTTTATGCATCGCCCAATACATTTCTTCGGTGGAGCTGGAATACTATCATTTATTGTAATGTTTTTAACAGCTGGCCTTGCGACGTATTACAAGATTACAGGTCAGAAAGATTTGGTTGAAACACCATTACCAACTATTGCTGCTATGTTTTTTATAGTTGGATTATTAATGATACTGTTAGGCGTAATCGCTGAAATGTTAATGAGAACTTACTATGAAAGTCAGAATAGCTTTCCTTTTACAATTAAGGAGAAAGTAAATTTTGAAAAATGAAGAAACTAAATTTAGGATGCGGAGAAGATTACAGGGAAGGATTTGTAAATATTGACTTTCATGATCACATTAACATTGACGTTCAACATAATTTAAATTCGTTTCCGTATCCTTTTGAAGATAATGAGTATGATTATATTATTGCTTCACATATACTCGAACATCTAGAGCTGCCATTCGAGGTTGTAAAAGAGCTGCATAGAATTTTAAAACCGGGAGGGATACTTCATATTAAAGTTCCTCACTTTAGCAGAGGGTTCACTCATTCTGAACATAAGGCAGGATTCGACGTGAACTTTCCATATTATTTTAATCCCAAATTTACAAAATCAGGTTACTACGGAGTAGATTTTAAATTGAATAAAATGGAGCTTCATTATTTCGCTTTTTTTCATTTACTGCCTTACATGGGGGTTGGAAAAATCACTATTGCTATAATGAAAATACTTAACGTTATTGTTAATTTCTTTGCCAATCTAAGTCCTAATGCTTGTTCTCGAATTTGGTGTTACTGGGTAGGTGGATTTGAAGAAATAGAATTTGAATTTACTGCTAATAAGTAACATTAGAGAGAATGGGTAATGACAAAAATACAGCAGAATCGTTTGCATCTTCATGGAATAACCTACCTCAAGGATCTGTATATACAAGGGAACAAGTAGTCGATTGGTTTGATCCTATTACGGATGAAAATTTCAAGAACAAACAAGTTTTAGAATTGGGCTGTGGAAATGGTAGCTTATTAACACATATCATCAATTGGCATCCAGAGAAGCTAACTGGGGTGGATTTGGGTGAATCTGTGCAGTCATGCGAGGAAAATATGAGAAATTCCGGGTTCAAGAATTATGAAGTAATTAAAGGTGATTTAACTACTTACAAAGGTGACAAGGAGTACGATATTGTTTATTGCATTGGCGTTTTACATCACATGCAAAATCCCTACAGTGGATTTGAATCAGTTTTAAGGAATACTAAGAGTGGAGGTAAATTTCATTGCTGGGTATATGCCAAAGAAGGGAACTTTGTTATTCGATTCGTTGTAGATCCGATTAGGAAAATAGCCACCCTTTTACCTTGGTGGATTACAAAGTTTTTGATTGCGACCCCATTATCTTTTATTTATTTCCTTTATGCACATTTTATTGTAATAACCAGGCTATCATTTCTTCCACTTTATGAATACAGTCAATGGATAACTAAAAGAGATTTTCCGTTTTTCAGGCATGTGGCATTTGATCAATTAGTTACACCACAAACTACTTATATTCCAAAGTCGACTATAGATAAGTGGTTAAATGATAGTAATGAAGTGGATAAAGACTCTACTTATACCATTTTCAGAAATGGAAATTCCTGGAAATTCGGAGGAGTGAAGATTTAAAACATGTGTGGAATTGTTGGATTCATAGGTAGAGGTGATTTGGATACAATTTCCAATATGGCTCGATCGATAGAATATCGTGGTCCGGACAATGTCGGTACTTACTATAATGAAGGCGTTGGATTGGGCCAGGTTAGATTAAGTATAATAGATATTGAAAGTAGAAGTAATCAACCTTTTTTTTCAGATGACAAGCGATATAGTATTGTTTTCAACGGTGAGATATATAATTACCTCGAAGTAAAAGAGGCTTTATTAAAAACCAATAAGTATACATTTCGAACAACTTCTGATACCGAGGTTTTACTCTATTCATTTATCGAGTATGGAGTTGATTGCTTGAAAAAGATAGATGGCATGTTTGCATTTACTGTCTTCGACTTTAAAAGCAAGGAGCTTTTCATGGCTCGGGATAGAATGGGTAAAAAGCCACTTTATTATAGCTACCAAAACAACACCTTTGTTTTTGCCTCCGAACCTAAAGCGATTTTTTGCCATAATACGATAAGTAAAGAGCTGAATGTTAGCACTTTGAATAAGTATCTCACTTTCGACTATGTTCCTTCGCCAGATTCGATGTACAGTGATGTCCATAAACTGGAGCCCTCGTCTTATTTAGTATTTGGTGAGGATAAGAAAATTAAGATTGATAAATATTGGGAGGTGGATTTTTCAGAATCGGATATTTCCTTTCAAGATGCCACCAAACAATTGGATGAATTGTTAAGTAATGCTGTGAAAAACAGATTGGTAAGCGATGTTCCTTTAGGTGTGTTTTTAAGTGGAGGACTTGATAGTAGTGCTATTGCTTACTATGCTCAAAAAAACAGTGTGAACAATATTCAGACTTTCTCTGTTGGGTTTAATGAAAAGAGCTACGATGAAAGTGATTATGCCAGGTTAGTGGCTAAGCATTTGGGAACGAAACATCATGAACAGATATTAACACCACAGAAATCGTTGGATCTTATTCCTGAGATTATGAATAAAATGGATGAACCTTTTGCAGATGCCTCCATTATCCCAACTTATTATTTAAGCAAGTTTACCCGGAGCCATGTAACTGTAGCCTTGGGTGGTGACGGAAGTGATGAGATTTTTGCCGGCTATCCTACGTTTATTTCCGAAAAGTATGCAAGCTTATTTCGTTCTATACCATCTATTGGGTTAGATGCTCTCCGAGGTTTAAGTCGATTACTACCGGTAAGTGATAATAATATTAGTGTTGATTTCAAGATCAATCAATTTTTGAAAGGCTTTGAAGAATCGAAGAGATACACGCATTCACTTTGGTTGGGTAGCTTTACACCTCAGCAAAAAAAGCTACTACTTAATTCAGATATCAGAGCAGAATTAAATAATGCTAATGGGTTAGATCCAGTAGATTATTTTTCTAGAGATGTTGCATCTCAAAATCATTTTAATAAACTTCTCTATGTCTATTGTCGAACATATTTATTAGATGATATTTTATACAAAGTAGATAGAGCGAGTATGTTTAATTCATTGGAGGTTCGGGCACCTTTTTTGGATACAAAGGTTATTGAATTTGCAAATAGGTTACCAAGAAAGTATAAGATAAAAGGAGTAAATGTCAAGTATATATTAAAAAACTTGATGAGGGATAAACTTCCATTAGAGATTATCGATAGACCCAAAAAAGGATTTGGAATTCCATTATCCGGTTGGATCAGAAAGGAGTTGAAGGACGAAGTGAATGACGTATTGCTGCAAAAAGATTGTTTTTTTAATCCACAATACATCCAAAATTTGCTTTCCGAACATCATTCTGGAAAAAGAAATCATCGGAAATTAATATGGAACCTCTTTGTTTTCAAGCTGTGGCATAAAAATCAATTTTAATAATGAGAGATTGTAATCGTTTAGTCTTCTGTTTAAAGAGAGTTAGGCAATTTAGTTCGTAAAATAATATCGCGGATTATGTGTTATTTTATAATTCCATTCACAAGCATATTTTGGGCATAGTAAAAAGGCAAGCATTTTTCAATTCTATCATTACCTATTCCGGATTTGGCGCAGGTTATGTAAATACGGTTTTGCTTTTTCCGCTTGTTTTTAGTTCAGGAGATTTAGGCTTACAGCAAATTCTATTAGCAATATCAGCACTCTATTCGCAGTTTGCAGGCTTAGGTCTTAATAAAGTTCTCCTT
>JABSPR010000328.1 GCA_013214975.1 Flavobacteriales bacterium | reverse complement strand
GTATTAAGCCTAAAAACTTTGGTGTAATTATAAGAACTGTTGCTGAAAATCAAATGGTAGCAGAGCTAGATAACGACATTAAAAGTCTTGTTGATAGATGGCAAATGACTTTTGATAAGCTTAGCACCAAAACGCTTCCTGCTAAAATATTAGGTGAGGTAAGTGCTACCTCTGCTGTATTTAGAGATACATTGAATGAGGGCTTCCATGCTGTACATATAGATAATAAAGACCTGTATGATAATATAAGGGGTTATGTTAAATCTATAGTTCCTGGAAAGGAATCTATGGTAAAACATTACAAAGGGGATAAAGCAATATTTGATCAATTCGGAATTAACAAGCAGATAAAACAGCTGTTTGGTAAGGAGGTTACCATGAAATCTGGTGCTTATTTAGTAATAGAGCATACAGAGGCCCTTCATGTTATTGATGTTAATAGTGGTTATAGAAGTGATGCAGGAGTTGATCAAGAAACGAATGCATTACGGGTAAACTTAGAGGCAGCCGAAGAAATAGGTAGGCAATTGGATTTGCGTGATATGGGAGGGATCATTGTAGTCGATTTTATTGACTTAATGGTAGCTGCAAATAGAAAGGCGCTATTCGATAAGATGCGTGAGTCTATGGCTAACGATAAAGCTAAGCATAAGATTTTACCGCAAAGTAAATTCGGATTAATTCAGATTACTCGTCAAAGAGTAAGGCCAGAAATGGATATTAAGGTTTCTGATAAATGTCCATCATGCGATGGTACGGGCGAAGTTCAGTCTAATGTTCTTTTTTTGGATGAATTGGAGACCAAGATCAAATATTTGTTTGATGACAAGAAAATGTCTTCCCTTACGATTCATGTCCATCCTTTTTTAGAAGCGTATTTAAAGAAAGGTGTTGTTTCTATTCAGAAAAAATGGTTCTGGGAATATAAAAAGAGGGTTAAAATCAAAGCGATCAAGTTTTATCAAGTCATTGAATATAATTTCTTTGATGGAGATGGAAATGAGGTTAAAGTTTGATTTCCTTATCTCTCAATAAGGAGTTCTGTATTTTGTTTTCCTGATGGAATATACTTTTAAAGAAGCTTTACTTCGCGCAATGAAATATTGTGCATATCAAGAAAGGTGTCAAAGTGAAGTACGCGAAATGCTTTATTCTAAAGGGTATTACAAAGATATTGTTGAAGCTGTAATTGCAGAACTCATTTCGGAGAACTTTCTGAATGAGTTACGCTTTGCACAGCTTTTTGCTGGCGGAAAATTCCGAATGAAAAGTTGGGGTCGAAGAAAAATTAGGGAGAAACTACTTGAGAAAAGAGTCTCTGAGCAGTGTATTGCCGAAGGATTCAAAGAGATTAAAGATGAGGATTACCTGTTCACTTTACAACGGTTAATTGCAAAACGCTGGGAGTATGAGACGAAAATTGAATTGAAAGAAAAGACCTCCATGATAAGATACTTGAGATCGAAAGGTTTCGAAGACGACCTTATATATAAAGAAATTAAGCGATACTCTTGAAGCTCATTATTGTATCGAATCGATTACATTTGAAGAATGATTACACAGGATAACTTTAAGGAGTTAGCTAGACGCCGGGATGCGTTAAGGAGGTATCTTTGACGTCGATCAGAAATTAGCTGAGATAGCAGAAGAAGAAATTATTACTCAAGATCCAGCGTTTTGGGATGATCCTGTAAAAGCAGAAAGTCAACTTAAGCTTATTAATAGAAAGAAGGAATGGACAAATTCTTTTGCCCAGGTAGATACTTGTGTAGAAGATTTGGCAATTCTTATGGAATTTCATGCCGAAGGAGAGGCAAGCGAAGATGAGGTAGAAGTTCAGTACGCTACATGTTCTGAAATTGTTGATGAACTAGAGTTTAAGAACATGCTAAGTGGCCCCGAGGATATTCTTAGCGCAGTAATTCAAATAAATCCTGGTGCTGGAGGAACAGAAAGTCAGGATTGGGCATCCATGCTTATGCGCATGTATATTATGTGGGGCGAGAAGAATGGATGTAAGCTTAAAGAATTAGATTTTAATAACGGTGAGACTGCTGGAATCAAATCCGTAACCTTGGAGTTCGATGGCGAGTTTGCTTTCGGGAAATTAAAAGGCGAAACCGGTGTGCATCGTTTAGTGCGAATCTCTCCCTTTGATGCCGCCAAAAAGAGACATACGTCTTTTGCTTCTGTATACGTATATCCGTTGGTAGATGATGACATTGAAATAGATATTAATATGAGTGATGTATCATTTGATACATTCCGTTCTGGAGGTGCTGGAGGGCAAAACGTAAATAAAGTAGAAACGGCAGTTCGTCTTAAGCACAAACCTTCAGGTATTGTTATTGAGAACTCAGAAACTCGATCTCAATTAAAAAATAAAGAAAAAGCGATTAAACTTCTTAAGTCACAATTGTACGAACTTGAATTAAGAAAGAAGAATGAAGAGCGTGATGAGATAGAGTCTGATAAGAAGAAAATAGAATGGGGGTCACAAATAAGGAACTATGTACTTCACCCTTATAAAATGGTAAAGGATGTACGAACTGGCCATGAAACATCGAATGTAAATGCCATTTTGGATGGAGAACTAAATGGCTTTATTAATGCTTATTTAATGGAGTACGGAGCAAAGAATAATTAATTCGATTAACGCTATGGAAATTTATCATAATACCAGATGTCGAAAGAGTAGGGAAGCACTTCATTTAATAGAAGAGTCGAATACGGATGTTACTATTATCGAATATTTGAAAAATCCTTTATCTGAGACAGAGCTAGAAGTGATTTTAATGAAGTTAAATATGAAACCAGAAGAGATAGTTCGAAAAGGAGAGAAGTTGTATAAAGAGAAATTTAAAGGCCTTGAAATGAATGATCACGAATGGATTAAAATATTATCCGATAATCCAGTGTTAATTGAGAGGCCAATTGTTGTAAAGGGAAACTCTGCGATAATAGGACGTCCGCCAGAAAACGTTAAGAAATTCTTGTAGAATTAGTGAGGCATGTACTCAACACCTGCGATTTTGGCCGCCAATACTGGATTGTGCCGATCTAAAATCATAAGCAATGCCATGTATGGAGCGAAAAGCATAAGGAAGATAAGTACCCAAAACGCAAGGCACAACACGAATAGAAACGCAACAAAACCCAAAACTTCCATAACAATGTGTTAAATTTATACCTCGTAAAAGTAATGATTATTTCATTATTGGCAAGATGAAAATAACATCCAAGAGAAGTACGACGTAAGAAGAGAAAAGGATTCACTGATCCTAACAATTTCATGAATTTGGATAGATTCTTATCTTTCTGAAGATGATTAAAATAAATCAATAAAAATGGCAGATTTCAACTACCAAGAACCTTTTCCAATTTCTAAAGATGATACGGAATACAGAAATCTAGGGGCTGAATATATTTCAGTGAAGGAGATAGATGGTCGAAAAATAGTTACCGTTAAGCCAGAAGGACTTCAAATGTTGGCTAAGCAAGCCATGAGTGATATATCTTTTTACCTGAGGTCGACCCACTTAAAACTTCTTTCAAATATTATTGAGGATACTGAGGCTACCGATAATGATAAATATGTAGCACATACTTTATTGGTTAATGCCACTGTCGCTGCTAAAGGAGAATTGCCAAGTTGTCAGGATACAGGAACAGCAATTGTTGTGGCAAAAAAAGGTGAGGATATTTATACTGGAGTTAATGATGCAGAACATTTATCTAAAGGAATATTTGATACCTATCAAGAAAAAAACTTAAGATATTCTCAACTTGCTCCATTAACAATGTTTGAGGAAAAGAACACCGGCTCTAACTTACCGGCTCAAATCGATATATATTCTAAAAGTGGTAGTGCATACGAATTTCTCTTTATGGCAAAGGGAGGAGGGTCGGCTAATAAGACATTTTTATACCAAAAGACTAAATCACTACTGAACGAGGAAAGTCTAAAAGCGTTTTTGAAAAGTTCATTAAAGGATTTAGGTACTTCTGCTTGCCCACCTTATCATTTGGCTATTGTAATCGGCGGCACTTCTGCTGAAGTAAATTTGGCAACGGTAAAGAAAGCATCAGCTGGATATTTAGATAATTTACCTACTACTGGAAATGAAGGAGGGAGAGCTTTCCGGGATTTAGAATGGGAAGAGAAAGTATTGGAAATATGTAGACAAAGTGACATAGGGGCACAGTTTGGGGGTAAGTATTTTGCGCATGATGTAAAGGTGATTAGACTTCCAAGACACGGTGCTTCTAACCCGGTAGGAATTGGTGTTAGTTGTAGTGCGGATAGAAATATAAAAGCAAAGATTAATGCAGATGGTATATTCTTGGAGCAATTAGAAGTGAATCCAGAGAAGTTTTTACCAAAGGTTCCACCTCAATTAGAAAAGGCTATCAGTATTGACCTAAATAGACCAATGGAAGAAGTGTTAGCGGAGTTAAGTAAATATCCAATTAGAACACGTTTAGCTCTATCGGGTACTTTGATTGTTGCAAGAGATATTGCACATGCGAAAATCCAAGAGATGTTAGATAGAGGGGAAGAAATGCCGGATTATTTCAAAAATCATCCTATCTATTATGCTGGTCCAGCAAAAACTCCTCAAGGAATGGCTTCGGGTAGCTTTGGTCCAACAACAGCGGGTAGAATGGATCCATATGTAGGGCCTTTTCAGAAGGTAAGAGGATCTATGATTATGTTGGCAAAGGGTAATAGAACAGATCAGGTTAAGGAAAGTTGTAAAGAGAACGGAGGTTTCTACTTAGGATCTATAGGTGGGCCTGCTGCAATATTGGCCCAGAATAATATTAAGTCTGTTGAAGTAGTTGACTTTCCTGAATTAGGAATGGAAGCAGTTCGTAAAATTGAAGTGGTGGATTTCCCTGCCTTTATTATTACGGACGATAAGGGGAATGACTTTTTTGAAAACTTATAGCCGAACTGCTAAGAAATGAAAATACTAGATTGACTATAAAAAGTCGTCGTTTAGCTTAGTCTTTAAATCCGCTAAAGATTCTTTGATTCTTTGTTCGTCGATCTTTTTGCAGATCAATAAAACATTGTTTGATTCGGAAACGATGTAGTCATCTAATCCTTGTATAAGAACTAGCTTGTCATTTGGAACATGCACCATGCAATTTTTGGAATCGTACATGTATACTTTCTTTCCAACAGTAGCATTCTCTTCAGGGTCCTTGTCCAAATGAGAATAAAGTGATCCCCATGTTCCAAGATCTAACCAGCCAAAATCCGCACACAAAATGTAAACATTATTGGCTTTTTCCATTACTCCATAGTCAATGGAGATGTTCTTACATTCAGCATATACATCAGAGATAAAGTTAACTTCACTTTCTGTATTGTAAGAATCAGTGCCTTCTGAGAATAGATTATTTATTTCTGGCAGATGTTCAGCAAGAGAATTGATAATGCTTTTAACATTCCAAATGAAGATTCCTGAATTCCAATAGAAATCGCCACTTGAAAGAAACTCCTTAGCTATTTCCAAATCTGGTTTTTCAGTAAAAACTTTAACTTTTTTCAGTTCTGGATTTGATAATGTATTCTCGCTATCAAATTGAATGTAGCCATACCCGGTATCTGGACGATGTGGCTTAATTCCCATTGTGATTAAGCAATCATTCTTGCTCGATTCCTCCAAAGCAGTGTTCACGCAATCTGCAAATACATCTTCCTTTAGAATAAGATGATCGGAAGGGGCAACTACAATATTCGCATTAGGATTAATCTTGTGAATTTTATGTGAAGCGTAAGCAATGCAAGGTGCTGTATTTCTTCGACTAGGTTCACATATAATTTGCTCTTTTCTAATAGACGGTATCTGCTCTATAATCTGATCGAAGTAATCGCTGTTGGTTACTATGTAAATGTTTTCAGCCGGACAAACTCTTTCAAACCGCTCATAGGTTTGTTGAATAAGGGTTTTTCCGATTCCAAGGATGTCAAGGAATTGCTTAGGGCGGTCAGTTCGACTCATTGGCCAGAACCGACTGCCTATTCCACCAGCCATTATTACACAGTAATTGTCTTTCATTAACAAACGTTTTAGACTACGAAAGCTCTCCTAAAGCTGTTTTAAGTTTCGCCATACATTGCTCTATTACTTCCATTGATGTCGTTCCAACAGATAATCTAAACCAAGATGAGTCATCTGAAGCTCCAAAACCATAAAATGGTACCATTGCCATTCCTGCATTATCAAGAATGAAATCGTTTACTTCTTTCGGGTTGCTCAATTTCTTTCCATCTGCAGTAGTTAAGCCAACAAGGTCTAATTGAATAGTCAAATACATAGCAGCTTGAGGTGAAATAGCATCTACTTTGAATCCTTCTTCTCTTAATGCTTTAAATCCATCATAGAATGCATTTAGTCGATCAGAAATTTTCTTTTTCATCTCTTCTAAATAAACGTCTACTTCTTGTTCTCTATCTAAGTACTTAGCACAAGCTACTTGTTCTGGCTTAGGAGCCCAAGCACCCATGTGAGTAATAATAACGCCCATTTTACTGATAATCGATTGTGGACCAGTAGCCCATCCAACTCTAACTCCTGTTGCAGCAAATGCTTTAGAAATACCATCGATGTTAATCGTGTAATCTTTCATTTCTGGTCTGAGAAGTACAGGATTAACGTGCTCAACATCACCGTGTGTGAGGATCCAGTATATTTGATCGTATAATACGTAAACTGGTTTTTCGTTTGGACCTCTTCTTTTATTTTCTTCTAAAACTAAATCACAGATATCTTCTAGTTGTTCTTTTGTAAAGCAAGTTCCACTTGGGTTTTGCGGAGAACATAGAGCTAAAAGGTTAGCTGACTGAATGTGTGGTCTTAAGTCATCTGCAGTAATCATGAAGTTGTTTTCTGCAGTTGTTTCAACCATTAGTTGCTTACAATGGGTTAAGTGTGAATAGAAATGGTTGTTCCAAGATGGCACTGGGAATAGAACAGTATCACCTGCATCTAATAAGGTTTGATAAACTGCATAAATTAATGGTCTAGCTCCACCAGTCACAGATACTTCAGCAGCACTATAATCCATATTTCCTTTACGCTTAACATATCTAGAGATAGCTTGCTTTAGCTCTGGCATGCCACCAGTTGGAGGATAGTTTGTTAATCCCGCTTCGTAAGCCTTGATAATTTCTTCTGTTAATTCAGAAGGAATTGGGAAGATTTTAGGATTGAAATCTCCTACAGTAAGGTTGAATACATTTTCTCCGGCAGCAATTTTTTCGTTAACTAATTTCGATAACACTAATATTGGAGAACTTTCTAAATTTTCAGCCATCTGAGATAACTTCAAGTCTTTCTGAGCCATTTTTATTTTGTTTTAATTAAAATTAGGGGTCGCAAAGATAATAAAAAGTAAGCGCAAAAAAAGAGAGAAAAAGCGAAGTGTGTTATAGAGGAAACACGGAGTGAGCAGGGTTGAAAAGGTATAATCGATTCGTTTTTATTTCAATACATTTTAACCGCTTTCTTTTTTTCTCTAAAATTTTAAATTCTCTTCCATTATCTGTCTTAAATGCATTGCCAATTTCGAGATCCGCAATAAAGCCTTTGTTCGTTGGAATGTCATAAGATTTAAGAGCTCGTTGCAAACCTAGGTCAAGGCTGCAACTAGATTTGAGATTAGATATATAATCGTTAATCGCTATTTGGATATCCGTTGGGAAGCATTCTCCAATAGTTGGATCTTGTAGAAGAGTTTTGAATTCGTCTTTCCACTCAATTCCATGTGATTTTACGGCCCGCTCATGCCTATTCCAGTTGAGTAAATGTGCCAATTCGTGTAGCAGCGTAATAAGGAATTGGTATTTATTAAGGTCGTTGTTGATTGTGATTTGATGCATAGAACCATTAATAGGAGGTCTGTAATCCCCTAATTTGGTTTTTCGTTTATTTTTAATAATGAGGTTAACTTCTGTTTTTTCAATCAGTTTGTTGAGAAAAGGAATTGATTTTGAAGGAACGTAAGATGATAAATCGATCTTGGAAGTGACCATTTAAAGAAATTAATTTGAATAGCTTGTCTCGAAATGTGGACATTCATCGCATTTATTCTTTTTACCAAAGATTCTGCAGTTTGAAAAGAGAAGACAGCCTATAAGAAGTATAGAGAAAACAATAAATGGATTTGTCTTTTTCATTTGAGGTGTGATGTTATCGTTTTGTAAAGATACCAATTTGCAATAATTGTATTACCACTGTTTATAATTACTCAAAGTTTGTAAAACTAAGCACCTCAATATCCTTACTTTTATAGTGTATATCAAACGTAAGCGATGTTTTTTTATCACGTAGGCAGGTACTTATTGTTAATTTCTAGGTCGATTGCTAAACCCGAGAGTTTTAAAGTGTTTAAACGCTCGTTGGTCCATGAAATTGATTCAATCGGAATAAATTCTTTAGCAATTGTTGCAATTATCTCATTATTTATGGGGATGGTGGTTACAATTCAAACCGCTGTGGCCATAGATAATCCCTTCGTACCCGACATGTTGATTGGATTTACTTCTCGGCAGTCAATGGTATTGGAGTTCTCTACTACTATTATAGGTCTTATTTTGACAGGAAAAGTAGGTTCTAGTATCGTATCAGAAATAGGTACAATGCGAGTAACGGAACAAATCGATGCGCTAGAAATGATGGGAATTAACTCTGCTAACCATTTAATATTTCCTAAAATGCTGGCGGCAATGTTTATCAATCCGTTTCTGGTTATACTTAGTATGGGGATTGGAATCTTATCTGGATGGCTTGTAGGTGATCTTACCGGATTGTGCGCTTCTAAAGACTATTTAGAAGGTATACAATATGACTTTGAGGTTTTTCACGTCTTTTATGCATTAGTTAAGTCCGTGTGTTTTGCATTTTTGTTTGTTACTATCCCAGCTTATTTTGGTTATTACGTAAAAGGTGGTGCTATTGAAGTAGGCAAGGCGGGTACAAGCGCTGTTGTTTGGTGTAGTGGACTTATTCTCGCAGTAAATTATGTACTTACTCAATTAATGTTAATATGATTGAGGTAAGAAACTTGTACAAAGAATTCGCTGGCGTTGAGATATTAAAGGATATTTCAATAAAGTTTAATCAGGGTAAAGTCAATATGATTATCGGTGAGAGCGGTTCTGGAAAAACAGTGCTTATGAAAAGTATTGTTGGTCTGCATGAAATCGACAAAGGGGAGATTCTCTTTGATGAAGATTTGTTTTCAAGTATGGATGTGGATCAGAAAAAAGGGATCCGGAAAAAGATAGGTATGCTATTTCAAGGTTCTGCCTTGTTTGATTCTTTGACAGTTGAAGAAAATGTTCGTTTCCCTTTAACCATGCTTACCGATATGTCTGATAAAGAGCAAGAGCATCGAGCTAATGAATGTTTAAGCCGTGTTAATCTTGAGAATAAAAACAATTTATTTCCATCGGAGATAAGTGGGGGTATGATGAAGAGAGTGGGGATAGCCAGAGCGATAGCACTTAAGCCGAGATATCTCTTTTGCGATGAGCCTAATTCTGGACTCGACCCGAAGACTTCTATTATAATAGATAATTTGATCAAAGACATCACTGAAGAGTTTGATATCACAACAATTGTTATTAGTCATGATATGAATTCCGTGATAGAAATTGGAGATAATATCAATTTCATACTTAAGGGTGTAAAACATTGGAGTGGGAATAGAGAGGATATCCTAAAAACTGATGATCCAGTAGTTCAGAGTTTTGTTTATGCATCTAAATTTATCCAGCAGAAGAGAACTTAGCGCGATAATTTGTTCTAATTAATTAGAATGTTTTGCTGAATAGTAACTAGATAGTATCTTTAAATTAGAATTGATCTAAATGCAATGAAAAAAGTTTTCTTTTCAATAATATTATTTACTCTTATCTCAATGGGGAATCTATCTGCTGGAGAACCTTTAGTAGCCTCCATAAAAGGTTTAGATAGCGAGCCTTCGTTGGCGATGTTACCTAAAGAAAACTATAATAGCCCGGCCGTATTGAGCCCAATTCGAATGAATCCTTCAATTGATAAAATGGGACTCGGGAAAATAATGAAGATAACAGGCATTGTAATCTCAGGTGTAGGGATAGGCCTTTTTCAAGCTTATGATTCCGATGGACAGATAAGTTCATATATAGGTATGCCACTCGCGTTTCTCGGATTAGGAGTTACTTTAGGTGGTGCTTACTTGCACGCGAATCCTTACTAATTGTAGTCTTCTACAGGAGGACAAGAACATATTAAATTTCTATCTCCTGTAGCATTATCAACTCTACCTACAAAAGGCCAGAACTTATTATCTCTAATCCATCTCTTTGGATACGCAGCTTTTTCTCTTGAATAAGAATGAGTCCAGTTTTCAACAGTAACACTTTCGGCAGTGTGAGGCGCATTTTTTAGAACATTATCTATTCTGTCAGCTTTCCCTTCTTCAATCTCTCGGATTTCTTCTCGAATAGAAATCATTACATCACAGAATCTATCAATTTCTTCTAACGATTCACTTTCGGTTGGTTCGATCATTAGAGTTCCTACAACAGGGAATGAAACTGTAGGAGCATGGTAACCATAATCAATTAAACGTTTGGCAATATCCTCGACCTCGATACCAGTACTCTCTTTAAAAGATCGGCAATCGGCAATTAATTCATGTGCCACTCTTCCTTTTGTACCACTATAAAGAATAGGATAATGTTCTTCTAATCTCTTCTTAATATAATTGGCATTAAGGATAGCGTATTTCGTAGAATTGATTATTCCTTCTCTCCCCAACATTTTTAAATAGCCATAAGAAATCAATAAGATAAGAGCAGAACCTCTTTGGGCAGAAGAAATTGGTGATACTCCTTGGCGACCTCCAGTATGAACTACGCTGTGTGATGGTAGAAATGGTTCGAGATGTTCAGCAACGCAAATAGGACCAACGCCCGGGCCACCTCCGCCATGAGGAATTGCGAATGTTTTATGCAAATTTAAATGGCAAACATCGGCTCCAATTAAACCAGGACTTGTGAGTCCGATTTGAGCATTCATATTAGCACCATCCATGTAGACTTGCCCCCCGTTTTTATGAATTAAGCTGGTAATATCTATTATGCTTGCTTCAAAAACACCATGAGTAGAAGGATACGTAACCATAAGCCCAGCAAGATTTCCCGCATGCTCTTCAGCTTTTGATTTTAGTTCTGCCACATCAATATTGCCTAGCTCATCGCATTTCACAATTACAACTTTCATCCCAGCTAAAACGGCAGATGCCGGATTTGTACCATGTGCAGATGAAGGTATCAACATAATGCTTCGATGTCCTTCACCTCGACTTTTATGGTATTCTCTAATAACCATTAAACCAGCATATTCACCTTGAGCTCCTGAATTTGGTTGAAATGAGACCCCTGCAAACCCTGTGATCTCACAGAGAAGATTTCTTAAACTTTGAATTATTTGAAGATATCCTATCGCTTGTTCTTCTGGCTTGAACGGATGAAGTGATGCGAATTCAGGCCAGCTAATAGGAATAAGTTCAGATGCCGCATTGAGCTTCATCGTACACGACCCAAGAGGAATCATGGATTGGGTAAGGCTGATATCGCGATGTTCTAACTTCTTCATATATCGCATCAAAGCAGATTCTGAATGGTAAGAGTTGAACACTGGATGCGACATGTAATCACTTTTTCGTTGAAGCTCTTTCGGAATGGAGTCGGCCATGAAATCGCCCATAATTTCGCAGTTTTCATGAGTTCTGTCGTTCGCTTCAGCAAATACCTCAATGATTTGATGTATGACTTCAATTGTTGAGGTTTCATCTAAGCTAATACCTACATGGTTATCGAAAAAATACCTGAAGTTCATGCCCTTTTTTATGGCAATTTCTTGAAGATGCGATTTAGTTATATGCACCGGTAAAGCAATTTTGATGGTATCAAAATAACTATCACTCGCACATTTATATCCAAGTCTCTTAAGTTGGTTCATTACAAATCCAACAGAGTTATTTATTCTTTCGGCGATAAGTTTTAATCCTTTTGGTCCGTGGTAAACGACATACATACTGGCCATAACCGCTAGTAAAACCTGTGAGGTACAAATATTGGAAGTCGCTTTTTCTCTCTTGATATGCTGTTCTCTAGTTTGGAGTGCCATTCGAAGAGCTGGGTTTCCATTCGAGTCGACGGATAGGCCAATTATTCTACCTGGAATGTATCTTTGGAATTCATTCTTAGTTGCAAAAAAAGCAGCATGTGGACCACCGAAACCTAAGGGAACACCCAATCGTTGTGTACTTCCAACTACTACATCCGCTCCCCATTCTCCTGGAGGGGTTAATAATGTTAGACTTAGGATATCGGCTGCAACTCCAACTAGCGTATCATTCTTATGTGCATTTGAAATAAAGGTGGAGTAATCATGTAAATCACCATCTGCCGTAGGACATTGAATAAATGCTCCAAAAATATTTTTAGTGAATTTGAAATCTTGATAATCACCAATGATTAATTTGATATTTAATGGCTCTGCACGAGTTTGTAAAATATCGATTGTTTGTGGGAAGCATTCGTTTGAAATAAAGAATGTATTGGCCTCTTTCTTGTCCTTTTTTCTTTGTTGAATTCGGTACATCATAAGCATTGCTTCCGCCGCTGCCGTTCCTTCATCTAAAAGTGAAGCATTTGCAATTTCCATTCCCGTTAGATCGCAAACCATGGTTTGGAAATTTAATAGGGCTTCCATTCTGCCTTGCGAAATCTCCGATTGATATGGCGTATAGGCCGTATACCAACTTGGGTTTTCCATTATGTTTCTCAATATTGTACTTGGTACAATACATTCATAGTAGCCCATTCCTATAAATGAATGGAATATTTTATTCTTTGTGGCTATCCCTTTTATTTCCTCTAAATATTCAAATTCCGACATTGCGTCGGGTAAGTTTAATTCCGTTTTGAGTCGGATTTCTTCCGGAACTGTTTCGTCAATAAGCTGATCGAGAGATTTAACTCCAATACTTTTAAGCATTGTCTTTAAGTCGTCTTCACTTGGACCAATGTGTCGTGATGCGAAATTATTTCTTGGCATAGTAGAACTTTATTTTTAGAATGAAGTAAACGGTATACTGTCGTGGAACAATATTGTTCTTACTAATTTACTAATTGTTATTATCTTTGAGCTATATGCTTATCGTATTGAGAAATAACATATTGAATGCTTTGCTCCTGTCGATTTTATTCGCCGGAAGTGCAATTGCGCAAGATGTGGCCAATAGCCTGTTGTTAATGAATGGGTACGAGATTACGTTAAGGTCTTTTGAGGAAGATTTGACAACAAAGACAGTACGGTATTCATTTGAAAAGAAAGGCTTAATTGGTGCTTCAACAAAAGTGGTGGAAGACGAAATTGCCATGGCTCGACTCTTTTCACTTAACTTAAGAGATGGAACGGAGCAACTTTACTATAAGCAAGATTCTACGGAGGGGAATTTTTACCCCATAGATAGAGCCAGAATGTTTGTTTTTGGATCAAGAGATGCTCAGCGAAATTATGATCCTATAATTCCGTTAGTTGGAGGTATTGTTGGCGGGCTTACTGGTGGGCTTTTTAATAGTATTGTTTTGACTCCGTTAATTTCAGCAGCTTCTTTAATTACTCCAGTAGTAAGAACAACCAAAATAGGTGAATATGAAGTCGACCATAATAGTTTAGCAGTGTATGGTGCCAATAGTTCCGATCTCGATTATCAGGATGGTTTTTATAAAATTGCGAAGAGCAAGCGTGTTCAGAAAACTATAGTCGGAAGTATTATAGGAATAGTAGGAGGTATTGGGTTAGCTAAAATAGCATCTCATAATGGCACACGAGTATCGATCACACAAGATTGAAAAGTCTAGAGGGAAAAATCTAATTCTTCTTGAAACCAATTAATACATTATTAAGCTATTTAATTTACAGCAATATTTTTGTTGCATTACCTGTATCCTTAATTGGGCTGCAGTCTGTCATTGTGTTTGGCACAACCGATTATAGCTTTATCTATTTCATTTATTTCGCTACTCTTTTTGTGTACTGCACACACAGATTGTTTCCACTGTTTTTTCTTAATAATCATAATAAGGAAGTACTTCGGCATAACTGGGTAGAGCAGAATATTGCTTTTTCTGTAAGTGTGTGGGTGGTGTCCGTAGTTGGACTAGCTTATTTTTGTTTTCAGCTAAGTTGGTTTCAAGTATTATGGTTAATACCATGTGGGTTGATTTCAATAATGTACACCATTCCAATATTGAAAATTAAGGATCGGTTTGTTGGTATAAGAAGTATACCAATGTTAAAAATATTTTTGATTACAATAGTTGTAAGTTTTGTGACTGTCTATCTCCCTATTTTAAATGAAATAAACGCAGTACCGTTTTTGAAATTGGTTTATCAATTTACAATTAGGTGTCTATTTATATTCTCTATAACCATTCCCTTTGATATTAGAGATATGGCATACGATAAAAAGGATGGCCTAATTACAATTCCTACTTATTTTGGGGTGCAAGGGGCAAAGAGGATTGCTTTGTCCACATTAGTTGTAATGAATCTTATATGTTTTTTGAATATTCTTTATCTAGGTGATATAGAATCCTATGAAATGATTGGCGTTCTTCTCTCTTCCGTATTATCTGGATACGTAATCATTAAGGTGACTTCAAGTTCGAGCGAGTTTTATTATTCTTTGGTTATTGAAGGAATGATGGTTGCTCAATTTGGACTCGTGTTTTTATCGAAATTTGCGTTAAGCTTTATGTAATAGTAGGGATGAAATAAGCCCACCTAAAAACAGCTGTTCTTCGTCTATTTTGAAATTTAAATTGAGATAAATTTTCTTGAAATCAGGAAGTAAAGAAACATCCAATTTGCATAATGTATTGAAGAATAGGTACAAGGAAGAAATCATTATTCTACTGAATATTTTTGAATAAATGTTCTTCGGGTGAGGATTGAAATCCGAATGCAACCAAATTCCATTGGATTTAAGAGAACCCCAAAGGTGTTTTATATTTAATGCTAAATCCCGTTCATTAAAACAATCTAGTATAAATGGTGTGAGGATTACATCATATGAATTAGGGCCATTATGATTTAGAATGTCGGTATTTATAAAATTTACTTTATCAATTCTACCGGGTGTTTCTTTTGTAATCCTCAGCCTAGATTGCTCAATCATCCTAGATGAGACATCAACATAATCGACATGTACATCTGGGTAGTTTTTAAGTACCTCAACTAATAATTTGCCTGTGCCTCCGCCAACTATAAGTATGATTTGGCAATTTTTAATATGTTTAAAAAAACAAGTTTGAGATCGGTGAATAGCTTTACCAATGGTGAATTTTAGAAAGAAGTTATAGTTCTTGGCTAGATAATCAAATCCTCGGGCTATACTTTCTTCTCTATTCATTTACTATTTAAATACCTTATCTAAACTTTCGCAAATGGCTTTTTTTGTTTTAACAAGATCCGCTTTGGAGTGCGCACTTGACATGAAGCCGACTTCGTAGCCAGATGGGCCAGTGTATATCCCTTTGTTTAACATAGAAGAATAAAACACGGTGAACATAGACATAGTGCTTGCTTTTATTTCATTAGCAGCTCTGATTGGTGTTTTGTCACTAAAAGAAATCCAAAAAATAGATCCAATTGAGGTGATAGTAGCCTTGTATTTCTTCTCTTTTATATAGCTATCTATTTCTTTTACAAAAAGATCTGTTTTGGTGTTAAGGTCTGTGTAGAAATTCTTTTTTAAGCATTCGGTTAATTGTGCAATTCCAGCAGACATTGCCACAGGATTTCCTGAGAGAGTTCCTGCTTGATAAACGTCTCCCAGTGGAGAAATACTGGTCATGATTTTATTTGATGCCCCGTAAGCCCCTACAGGTAAGCCGCCACCAATAATTTTTCCATAAGTAATAATGTCAGGCTTTATTTTGTAATGTCCCGAAGCTCCTTCAAATCCTATTCTGAATCCGGAGATAACTTCATCGAAAATTAAAAGAGATTTATTTGCTGTGCATATCTGGCGTAAGAACTTTAGATAAGATTTTTCTTGAATCAATAATCCATTATTGGCAGGTACTGGTTCGATGATGATGCATGCGATATCATTTTTATACTTTTTAAAAGCAGCTTCTATTGCTTCTTTATTATTTAAAGGAAGAACAATAGTTTCTTTTGTAAATG
>JABSPR010000327.1 GCA_013214975.1 Flavobacteriales bacterium | reverse complement strand
TTTTGATTTTTTCAAAATGGAGCTTCTGCCTAACGGAGGATTTACATAAAGCACTCTGTTTTCTTTTGAAAATTCGAGGGCAATATTTTTACAATTACTTCCTATTTCAATATCCCAAGACTGAATACCAGTAATTACGATGTCATGTTCTGCCATACGTTCTTTTTATTTTTTTTTATCATTTCGTTCTTTGTCCATTTCTGAATATTAAAATCATATTGCTTTATAACCCTCGCAGGATTCCCGGCTACAACCGAAAATGGTAGAATATCTTTTGTAACTATACTTCCAGCTGCCACAATTGAATGCTTTCCAATTTTCACTCCCGACGTAACAACTACGTTTGCTCCAATCCAACAATCATCTTCTATTTCAATCTTTGATATTGAACACTTCTGTTCTCTAGGAGGTATTGTAATATCTTCAAAACCATGGTTCAATCCACTGATAACGACATTTTGGGCAATATTGACGTTGTTCCCAATTTTAACCGGACCAATAATAGTATTACCTAATCCTATCCTACTCTTTGAACCTATAACCACATTTCCCATTGCATTATTCACACATGAATAATCTTCAATAGTTGAATAGTCTCCTATTTCAAACTTATTGAAAGGGAAGACGTCCATTCGTGATTGACTCCTAATTAAGGAGCCTTTACCTTTTTTATGAATTATTGGGTTCAATAACATCCGAACCCATAACCTTGGCCGAGGCCTATACGCTGGTTGAAGCATCCATAAGACTATTCGCTTTAACCGAGGGTCCTCTTTTATTATTTCTATTATTTTTTTCATTTAGCTTCTGAAGATTTAGATACGGAATGTGGCGTATGTATGAAATTTTTGTTTGCGCCTCTTAAATTCATTATGGCAGATACTGTAGAAAATATAGCTCCAGGAAGAGCCATTACGCCTCTCCATAAATTTCGATTCCAGAATTTATTTGGTATAGCGATTATATATGCAATTACATTTGCAAAGAATATTGAAGTCCATATCCTATGGAATAAATCATTACCAATAAATTTAAAAACTAGAGCTCCTATTAAAAGGAATACGGGTAATAATAATCGCGGGGGCAATGCTAATTGAATTGCTTTATAGAAATAGTCAAAATTCCCTTTTAGCAACTCTTTGAACATCGTAGGGATAGTCTTCCATAAAAAATGATATTGTGCACTTATCCATCTAGTGCGTTGTTTCTCAAACACTTCACGGCTCTCAATTTTTTCATCATAAATCAAGGCAGACTCTAAGTACTCTATTCTTATTCCTTCTTTAATTAACTTAAGCTCTAGTTCTTTATCAAATCCTCCTGTTGCATCAATAGTCTTCATTAATCGCTTAAATAATTTGTAATTAAAAGCCATTCCTGAACCAACCAATCTTGATGATAAATTTATCGATGAAGGCCCCTTACAATAGATATGATTATTAATCTCTTCACTTAGCCCGTCCAGAATTGCAAATTGCGTGTTGTCATTTTTTGCACATCGATGCCCCTGGATAGCAAAATATCCATCTACATATTTGCATGCCATTTTAAGCATTGCATTTTGTGCCATTATATTGTCTGCATCTAGTATGAGTGCCATTCCATAATCATCACCTAATTGTTCCATTGCAAAATTTAAAGCTTTGGCTTTAGTGCTTTTTTCAAAACTTACTTCAATAACTTTGATAGGTAATTGATGTAATGCATCAATAGTTTGGGGATGCATGTTATCAGCGATCACAACGACTTCAAAACGCCCAGGATAATGTTGTTTTGAAGCCTCAGTTGCTGTTTCAATGATTACCTTATCCTCACCATATGCAGGAATCAAAACACATATTGAGGGATAGTGAAAGCTTAGAATTTCAGATTTGCTTTTATAGAATAATCCGCTTATCGAATAAAGCAGCATATAGGCTACGGATAAGGTGAACCAGAGGGTCCAACATATAATAAAAATCAAAACTATCGTATTAAATTGTTGCATAAATTAAAATGGTTTGAGGTTTAACTTACCATTGGATAAATTCCAAATGATTCCACTGCAATAGGCCTTCATCCTTTTCCAGTCGCCGATACAGCTAATAATATTTTTGGGTATTGAGATTATTGTCATGTAGGCCATGCTTACAAGAAACTTCCAGCCATGTATATTTCTACGGGCGTACAAAAACCGATTTCTTGTTTGATAATAAAATTTCAGCGTACTCTCTTTACCGACAGACAAAGATTCCTTATGATAAACAACAGCTGATGGGATATACCTTATTTCATATCCGAATTCACGAATACGATCACACCAGTCCAATTCTTCATAATAGAGAAAATACTTCTCCGACATTGGACCTACCTTTTTTATCATATTTCTAGTTACCATCATAGCAGCACCATGAGCATAGCCGGTCGCCAATTCTATGTCATACTGACCATTATCTACTTGATGGTTCCCAATATGCCTATTACGTATTGTCAATGGATTTATTAGTGTTGAGCCAGCATACTGAATTACATTAGGTCTATCATAATATTTTATTTTAGGACTTACCGCCCCAAGGTTTTTATCGGATTTCAAGCGCTCCATAAGGATTCGGATTGTTAATGGCATAACCACGGTATCATTATTCAGAAAGAATATGTACATGCCTTTGGCGTATTTAACACCCAAATTATTGCCGCCCGCAAATCCAAGATTGGTGGAGCTAAAAACCAATTTCACATCTGGAAACTTGTCATGAATTATTTGGGGGGCAACTAAGTGGGATGCATTGTCAACTACAATTACTTCATAGTTTGAATATCCAGTAATCTTTAACGATTCAAGTAGTTCACAAGTAACTAAAGGATCATTGTAATTTATAGTAACAATTGAAACAAGTGGGTCTGTTTTTTTCTTATGTATTACTTCCATGAACTCCTTTTATTTTCAAAACGAAGTTTCAATCTTTAGACCATTTACATATTACTATACGAATCTGATTTTAGAGCAAAAAAAATGACTCCAATAGAGCCATTTTCTCTGTTAGAGAAAAAACGATTACGCGATTATCCTAGATTTAATAATGCAACCGAGAAGATAAAAAAACGCACAAGTTGTGCTGAATAGTTCTGAGACTAGACCTCTTTTAGGTAGCATTATTTCCATTTCCTTTATATCCCAATTACCTTTAAAATACTTCAAGTATTTTTCTTCAGAAGGATTTACAATTACTTCAATACTCTCAGACCATTCATACCTTATCGTTTGAATATTACCATGTGTGTATTGCATTAATTTATATCCTAAAGAATATTTAGGTAAGTAATGTAGAAATACATCACCTAAATCATGTGATGGCTTAAATCCTACTTTATCCTTCTCTACCATTATTATTTTACCCTCAATTTCTAATATTAGCCACTTATGAGATTCTTTCGGATGCAAATATTCTCCAATCAAAGACGGCACTTCCAAATATCCTCTTTTTGCCACTCTCGATTGTTCTTTTAAAAATAAAATAGGGTCATCAACATGTTCGAGAACATGATTACATATTACATAATCAAATGCATCATCTTTAAACGGAAGGTCAGCACCATCTGCCTGAATAAATTTTTGATTTTCCAATAATTTAACATCGCCAGAACGATGATAATTTGAATCCACAAATTTATCAACTACTACATCAGATCTAAAATGAGGGTTATGCCCTCCTCCTACCTCCAGCACTTCAAATATTCGTGGAATTCTAATATGATTTCTAGATATCGGGTTTCTTATTTTCATGATGATAGTTTTTTAAGATTAATTGATTCATAGGCTTTTTGAACGGAGCGCCTAATGACATTTCCTCCTCGTTTTAAAATGTTTTTTAATTGCAATTCTATTTTCCTCTTTACCATCACATACCCTACAAACACGCCTGCCAGCACATTCGTTACGGTAATCACAGCGATAAATTCAAGACTTTCAAAGAAATATATAACCATCAGGTCTCCAATAATATTCACTGAGGCCATGATAAGTACTTTATAAAAATTAAGCTGAGGCATGCCCATGGCATCTAATGTAATTCCAGTAAGACGATCGAATGGTAAGAACAAACCATAAATTAAAAAGACTTGGAATATAATAACGGAATCTGCGTATTCATCACCTCCAATAAGTAATACCAAAGGCTTTGACAGCAAATAAAGAATTGCCATAAATGGCACATAGAGAATGGTTAGCACCCCGATATATTCTTCAAGAGTTGCACTTAGTGCCTTCTTATCGTTTTTATTATCATGACCAGCCAATATCGGGAAGGCAACTGCAATTGCGCTTTTAAGAGGTGTCTCTACCAATTGAACCAACCTCAATGGAATACTATATATAGCAATGGCAGTTGGACCCAAAAATGCGCCTATTAAGAAAACGTCTGAACTCTTAAGTAAATTCGACCCTAGAAATGCCAGTGTGTGGTATTTAGCAAAAGAAATAAACTGCATCACCGATTTCTTAGTGGCTTTAAACAAAGTATTCCATCCTGTTTTTCCAATAAACAGAGCAAGCATACTTGAAACAGAAAACATACTAACGTGAAGCTGAACTAACACCTCTACTTCAAATTTTTGAAAGATGGATACCAGACATATCAATAAAAAACCAACTGCATTGAAAATTCGGATCAAAGTAATTTTGGAAAAATCCAATATTACTTGATGGTTCCAAATGAAATAGAAATATGGCATAGATATAAGACCATAGATTGGGTAGAATTTCAGAAAAAGCAACAGTCCCACCGAGCTTATAACACCCGAAAAATATAGACTAAAACATATCGTAGATACAATAATTAAAAAAACAATATTGATTAACCATCCACTTCCTATCAGTTCATTTTTTCGATCTCGAGTTTCACCACTGCTATATTTAATTAATGCTGTTTGAACGATGCCGGCTTTCACCATATCAATAAACGTCATGATAGACAGATACAAAACCCATTGGCCAAAATCTTCTTTTGTCAAAATGCGAGCAAGAATCATAAATGAAATAACTGCAAAACCTTTTGTTCCAATTTGCGCTATCAGGGCTTGTGAATTTTTATTCGCTAATATTTTTTTTATCATATTTTTCATATGGACTTATTATTCGATTTAATCAATAGTGTTCTTCCAAAAACAGGATATTCTTCGCCTCTATCCCATTTAGGCGACATATATACAAATGCTATTGACCACAGAACAATTACACTACTAGGTAAAGCCACAGTAACCGCAGCTCCATAATTGGCAACCATCAATGCAATCACTCCACAAGTAAATCCACTCATTATATTTCTTAATTTTTTGGTTTTTAGCCGCCAAACTATGATCAACATATTAGAAATCATTACTAAATGAATAATGTAATAAAGATATAAGCCTACGATTCCAGTCTCGGCTTGAATTCTAACGTATTGCCCATCCGTTTCAAAATTGGCAAGAAAATTATCAGGCGAGAACCTTTTCCCCCAAACACCAGCCGAACCAATTCCTCCGCCAAATGGCTTATCAGATAAGAAAGCATCTAGGTTAGCCCTGTTCTCTAATCTAACATTAAAAGATTCATCCTTTGTTGCCGAAAAGGCAGTTCTCATTCTCCTAATGGGCTCTACACTGTGTAAGACGAACGTAAAAACAAGAAGATAAAGGAGTAATCCACCTACAAAAGAACCTAATAATAATACTCTGTAGTTCCGCGATAGAACCAAATATATGGCTAATCCGATAATAGGAATAATGATAGCACCTCTGGTGCCAGAAATGAACATACCATAACAACTAACTGCCGCTGTGATATAATAAAACCATTTTCTTTTGCTATTATCTTCAATAGAAAATATGATTGCAATCATCATTACATGTGCTTGAGATGAACCAAATTGATTTGCATCGGAAGAGAATGAAAACATACGTGTAAAAACTCCCCATAACACATGAGTAACTGCACCTCCATCATCAAGCCATGCTTGCTCAAAAGCAAACAAACCAAACCAGAACTGTTTGGCACCGTAAAGGCCTAGTAGTATCGACGCCGTGAACCAAATATCTATAAAGGTTTGGCAGTCCTTCTGCTTATTGTAAATTAAAAATATTAATGGAACCAACAATATACCATACAGGGCCAGGCCTCTAACCGCATACAACCATGCAAGGATACTAGGTGCTAATGGGTTAAACAACTCTAAGAAACAATATAGCATCCAAACCGCAACGCAG
>JABSPR010000326.1 GCA_013214975.1 Flavobacteriales bacterium | reverse complement strand
ATTATTAGGTTTACCGTGCCTGCAATTCGTTTTACATTCTCTGCTAATTGTTCTGGTTCATCAGGAATAATGAGGTATTCTGAATTTTTTACGCCAAACCCTTCTAACTTCTCTATGATTATTTTACCTGCTTTATCTTCCTTTTTACCCGCAGAAACAGAGTCTGAAGAAACAATTACTGTAGAAGTAATGGGAGGGAGGTTCTTGTCTTTAAAGTCTGTTTTGCCACCTTTTTTATTAAGAAGCTTAGTGCTTAGTATCGAAATATTGGGATCAATTGGTTTAAGTAAATCGTAGATCGTAATGGCCACAACACTTGCTCCATACATTGCTTCTACTTCACAACCTGTTTTGTAGATTGTTTTTACTTCCACTTCAATAAAGATCTGATCTCCCTTAATATCGTAGGTTACCGTAACATCTTCTATTGGTAAGGGGTGGCAGTGTGGTACTACATCACTCGTCTTTTTAACCGCTAAAAATCCAGCCACTTTAGCCATTTCAAAGACATCGCCTTTCGGGATCTCTTTGTTTTGTATCATGCTAACGGTCTCAGGTGTAGCTTGTACAATCGATTGGGCAGTCGCTATTCGAAGTGTGTTAACCTTCCAAGAAATATCTCTCATGACTTAGTGTTTTCGCCCCATTGATGGGAGTTGTCTTCAAAAATTTCCTTCTTCCAAATAGGAGCTTTCTCTTTAATTAATTCTACCATTTCGGCGCAGGCATAAATTGCTTGTTTCCGATGGATGGAGGATACAAACACAAATAGCGAGATCTCTCCAGATTTAACCTTTCCTAGGCTATGGTACACATGCATACATGTAAGGTCGCTGTATTTGTCAAAAATAAATTCTCTAATCTCGTAGAATTCTTTCTCAGCCATGTCATCATATGCTGAATATTCAATAGCTGAGACCGTTTTGCCGTCGATTTGATCTGCCCTTATTTGCCCTAGGAATATAGAATGAGCCCCAATATTGAGTTTGGTGTTGTGATTGCCAATGGAATCGGCAATTTTTTGAGGAGGGATAGGTCCGTCGAACAGTACTTTATGTTTCTTCTTAGCCATATTAGTCTTTATCAAAGGTAATATTAATGCCTTTTCTCTCGACTTAAAAATAAGTCACTTTGTTGGCTTCTTTTTAACAATAATTAAGATAGTGCATTACAGCTAATTTAACCAGTATGTATATTGTATAAGTGTCAGGAATAAATGTAGTTGTTCGTTCATTTGTAAAAATGATCCATATAGTTGATATTCTAGAATCTAGGCTTTGATATCTGTATAGATATTTTGCTTTATTTTACCCTTATCAAATCGCGAAATAATTATCAATGAAATTGCCGTTAATTAGTATAGTTGTTATAGCTTATAACATGGAGCGTGAATTGCCACGAACACTTTATACGCTTTTATCACCTTATCAGATGGGTATTAGAAATCCTGATATTGAAATTATTGTTGTTGACAACGGTTCTGACGAACCAGTTGAGATTCCATCACACTATAATAATGTAAAGCTTCTGCATTGTTCAAATCCAACACAATCACCTGCAAGGGCAATTAACGAAGGTTTAGCTGAGGCAACATCAGATTTTATTGGGTTAATGGTGGATGGTGCTAGAATGTTGAGTCCTCAATTATTACATTTTGCCCTTTTAGCTCAGAAGCTAGCTAAATATCCTGTAGTGTCTACTATCGCTTATCATCTAGGACCGGATCTGCAAAAAAAGAGTATTGCTAAAGGATATAATCAACTAGAAGAGGATAAACTACTAGATAGTGTTCCCTGGAAGGTAAATGGATATCGGTTGTTTGAAATTAGTGCTTTGGCCGGTTCTTCTCAGTTTGGCTGGTTTAGGCTAATTGCAGAGTCCAGTATTTTATTTATGAAAAGGAAAACATGGGTTGATTTAGATGGAGTTGATGAGCGGTTTAAAACGAAGGGTGGTGGCCTAGTAAATTTGGATTTATATGTTCGTACGAAGGAAATGAAGGAGACTCAAGAGGTTTCGCTCTTAGGAGAAGGTACTTTTCATCAAGTCCATGGCGGGATCTCAACGAATCAAGAAAGGGAAGATGCTTCATGGAAAGTATTTCATGATGAGTATGTTGAAATTCGACAAAAACTATTTGAAATGAATGAGAAGAAACCAATTTATTTAGGAAAAGTGAGAGCCGAACACGCCCATATGTTAAAAGTTTCTGCAGATAATATATTGCCATTAAATAAATGAATAAAAAGACGATTGTAGTTGTTTTGGGGATGCACAGGAGTGGTACTAGTTGCTTAACGGGGAGTTTGCAAGAGGCAGGATTGTGTTTGGGTGATGTAGTTACTTCAGCGCCCTTTAATAAAAAAGGAAATCGAGAGAATAAAACGCTTTATCAATTGCATGAAAAAGTATTGAATAGTGCTGGTGGTAGTTGGGATAATCCAGTTGTTATTAAGCAATGGAAAAAAGAACATCAAGATGAATTATCTCTACTGGTACAATCATATAATGAATATGATTTATGGGGTTTTAAAGATCCACGGGCCTTATTTACTATTCAGGGATGGTTAGATTTAGCCGATGAATTTGAATTTTCATTCGTAGCATCTTTTAGACACCCTAGTAAAGTGGCAGCTTCATTAATGCATCGAAATAAGTTTAGTAAAGAAGAGAGCTTTAAACTATGGGAAGTATATAATTTGAGATTACTTTCATTAATGGAAAACCGGAAAATTCACCTCATTAACTTTGACCAAAATAAAGAAGATTATCAAGCTCGTATGGAATATATTCTGCCAATAGTAATGAAAGGACAGAATATTGATTCAAGCTTTTCGTTTTATGAAGACGGTTTGATAAACCAAAATAAAATTGAAGAGTTACCCGTGAAAATCCAAGGCATTTATAATGAATTAGTTATAAGATCAAACCAGTCGTAGAGATGGAAAAAAAAATTGATTTTGTAATTGTCGGTGTTCAACGTGGAGGAACATCGTCGTTGTTTGAAGCTATTTGTAAACACCCTGATGTTGTTAAACCTCAAAGAAAAGAAATTCATTTTTTTGATTTCGACGATAAGTTTAATTGGGATGGAACTCTTGCATCGCTAGATAGCTATGATTATTATCATAGCTTTTTTTCTTTCGACGAGCACAAAATTACTGGAGAGGCAACTCCTGCCTACATTTTTTTTCCAGATTGTTTAGAACGTATTAAAATATATAATCCAAGGGTAAAGGTTATTGTGGTCCTTAGGAATCCTATATGTCGTTTAGTTTCGCATTATAAGATGACTTGTGATTTGGGATTTGAAGATTTAGATATTATTTCTGCAATAAACAAGGAGTCCTCGAGACTTAGTGATCCTGCTATTGGGGAACTAAGAAGATATAGTTATCTATCGAGAGGATTTTATGTAAATCAATTAAAAAATCTCTATTCATGGTTTGACAAAGACCAAGTACTTGTTTTGAAAAGTGAAGACCTTTGGTCGGATAAGAGTACAATCAATAAGGTTTTTAAATTTTTGAATGTTGATCCCATGAAAGAATTTGTATATCCTCGCATAAGTTTGAAAACAAAGGGTGATCCGTTAATGATTTCAAATGATTTGTATGAATATATATATAAATTGTACGAAGAGGAGTTGTTAGAACTACAGAATATGCTAGATTTTAATATAGATGATTGGTTTGTAAATCAGGATTGAATCCCCAATGACTATACCTACAATATTTTTACTAAGTTGGAACAGACCAATATATTTATGGGTTTGTTTAGATAGTATATATCGCCATACAGAACGCCCGTTTAATTTAATTATAGCAGATAATAATTCGGAGGATGCATCTGTAAGGGATATAATTATAGGCTTTCAAAAAAGAGAAGGATTTATTAATGAAGTCCACTTTTGTGATGAGAATTCTCCTTTTCGCTTAAAGTGGTTGATCGAGAAGTATTGGGATGAGATAGATGATTTTTTTGTAATAATTGAAGGAGATATTGAAATACTTCCAAGTGATTCCTGTTGGCTATCTTCGTTTGCTAGTTATTTCGATAGTGATCCAGATTTAGGAATGGTAGGCTCCAAGGTATACCAGAAAGATTTTGTATCTCTCAAAAGGGCAAAGGAGTTATTGCCTGGAAAAAGTCATGAAGATGTATGTAAATTAATAAAACAATACGCGAAATGGAGGTCTCATGGGGATTTTAGTGAAGAATTAATAGATCCTCATAATCCAGCATTAAGGCTTATGGCCTTACGTAAAAATGTATACGAGAAGATAACTTTTGGAAGAGATTTAGAAATGTATCGTCAGATTAAAGAATTAGGTTATTGTTCAGCAATTTCAACAAAGGTCGTTCATCGGCATTTGTCATTATTGAATGTTTACGATCAACCATCGTTTTCTACTCAAGAAAGAGATGCATTTTTTAATCAACAGAATAAATAAAGTCTCCGTTCTTTATATTTTATGACATGAGTTGGATGGTAATTCTTTTTAGAGTAATTATCCCCCAGCAAAAGGAGGGAGGAAGGCGATCTCATCTCCATCTTCGATGGTGAAGTCATCTTTTTTAATTTCTTGATTGTGCGCAACGGCAAAAGTCATTTTTTTTAGTGAAGGATGAATTTCGAATATATGCGCTTTTAGTTCAGCGATGCTTGTCAAATTTTCAAAGGACGCAGTATCTGTTCCTGTAGCTT
>JABSPR010000325.1 GCA_013214975.1 Flavobacteriales bacterium | reverse complement strand
TGTACGATCTATGATGTTATCTTCTTTCTCAATAAATGCTTTCCACACCAAGCTTAATTCACTTCCAGGTGCAAACCGCCATCTGTAAACCATATCAATATTTAATGCATCGTAACTGAAGTTGTAATTAGATTCACCTAAGCTATTTAATCCCGTAAAATTGGATTCTGCCAAATACCCTTCCTTATTTAATGCATGGAATGAGTTGTACTTTACGGTAGACCAATAATGTCTCAATCTAAATGTAAGTCCCATTTTATTATTCATGACATACTTAAGGTTGATCAAATTCGTAAGTGTTTTTTGATCTCTTTTTCCGAATATTATTGTGTCGTTTATAATAGTGCTATATCCTTCATTGTCGATTGCAACACCCTCATCGTTGTATGCTAGCTCGTTGTTAATTCCGTATTCAAGGCTCAATTTGTCCGAGATAATGAAATTTGATTTGGCATAAACTATTAGTTGATGCCTTTCTTTTTTATCGTAGTCTTGCCAGTCAATTCCCCAGTCATAACTTACCTTTTTTCGCTTATCTGATTTGTGATCAATTCCCATATTGAAATATTTCTGACCTGTGTAAAACCTTCCATCAACTCGTGGTTCGTAAAAGTCTTTGCTCTCGAATGGTTCATTGTATGTCCATATTTCTAGGCTGTGGAAATTTTTAAATTCAACGCCATGGGCTAAATAAACTCCAGAACTCATGTATTTATTAGGCGTGTATAATTGATTAAAGTTTAAACCGAAACTAGTCTCTGAACTATTGAAAATAGAGTAAGGCTCGTATATGTTGTAACTAGATCTCCACTTGTATTCAATTTGATTATTATAGAATTGGAATCCTAAATCGTTGGGGTCGTATTTATCATCTACCAAGTCGAGCATTGCTCTGAAATTAAAATTGCCAGAAGTTTTAACAACGCGTAATTTGTATTGCTGACCTAGTTCGATGTGATCTTGATAGTACTGCTGACTAAGCGCTCCAGCACCTCTAAGGGCCCAGTTATATGTCGAGTCGTTTAGTTCGAATTGTACTCCTGATACGTTTGCGTCATATGTACTTCCTTCTCTCCAAACATTAGTATTTACGAATGTGAAGTAAGATCCATTTCTTAAATTCTGATCAAGTACCATTACACTATAATTGGTAGTTGGATCGGTCATAATGTTATGGCGAAATCCTAAACTATCTTCTACAATTGCAGTCATCTCTTTGGTTATACCATTAAAAACACCAATTCCTAAACCGTTATTTGTTCTTCCTGAAATCTTGCTTGCGTTAATGATTTGGCTTCTTCCAGGGTTATCGATTATCGTATGGCCGCTTTCTTGAGCATCCCAGAAACCAATAGGCTCTCCACCAATTCTTCTTGAATAAAACAAGTCACCTTTATTAAATAATTCTGTGCCTTCAATAAAGAATGGTCGTCGTTCATTATACTGTACTTCGAACGGTGATAAATTCAGGACCTGGTTGTCCGATTGTACCTGGCCAAAATCGGGTATCAATGTCATATCTATAGTAAACGCATCGCTAATACCATACTTTATATCCATACCTCCGTTAAATGAACTAGAAAGGTCGTTTATGTTTTTATCGTCATAAGGATAGTGATCTACATAGCCGGAAAGGTAAGGGGTGAGGGAAAGTCTAACAGGTGGCTTAATGTTCTTTATTCCTCTTAACTCTCCAAATTGATTTACAAATCCATTTATCTCTGGATCGAACTCAGTCCAAAAAGAATGTTCTCCAAGTCGGTTAATTTTTCTTGAGAATTGAAGTCCCCATACTTGTTCTTCATTATTAGGAAATCGAATAGCAGAGTAAGGTATCTTCATTTCTATATACCAAGTTCCATCCTCACCGATAAAAACATCGCTTTTCCATACGGCATCCCATGAGTCATCTTCTCCAAACGAAGAATAACGACCATCCCATTGCACGCCGGTAGACAATACCATAAATCCGTAGCCAGTAAGGTTGTCGTTGTATGTGTCTATGAAAATCCCAAAGTAATCCGTATTCGCAATGCCGTCTCTTTCGCTGAGCTGAGTGCGTAGACTGTCTCGATGCGCATCATAGATAGTTGCTCCAACATACATAGCATTGTCGTCGTATGCTATTTTGACTTCTGTTTTTTGAGTGCTTTTTTTACCTGGTTTAGGTTTCCTTTGCGTGAAGCTTGTAGCTATTTCGATTCCGTTCCAAGCTTCGTCATCTAATTTTCCATCAATAATAATAGGCGTTTCTATCCTCTTGGCCATCAGGGTTTTAAAAGAGCTAGCTGGAATTATTTTTATAGAATCTTTTTCGGCTGAATATGTTAAAGCTGAAGTGCCTAAAATAGAGGCAAGTAGAACAGCTCTATATAAGATAGATTTAATCTTTGAAATGAAATAGGGAGAACTCTTTATCATAAAGTAAAAGTATATGAATTATCAACTTTTTTGTTGATACCCTGTAGTAATGTTATTACCCTGAAAATCTAAAAAGAGTAGTTGGAATCCAGCGAATTTCTGTGGGCTTTTTTATTTAAAAGATAAAGCCAGTTCCGTATAATAGCCCGAAACTGTTTATTCCAATAGAGTAGGAGGAACCTAAGTACATAACAAAGTTTTCATTTTTAACTAATCTAAAACGAATTGCGGCTACTGGCGAAAAGATTATATTTTTGTCTTCTGTAAAAAGCACGTTGACCAATGGACCTACTTCGAACTCAAATTCGGTTTCCTTGCTGATAGGAAACGCGGCTACTCTAAACTCTATTCCCGCCCCAAAAGAAGGTCTCGCTTTTTCATTGAATAAAATACTATCCACTAAGAATTGTTTGGTTTCAGTAGGAAGATTAAAATAGAATGGAAACCGTATTCTCTTAAGGGGTCTTAGTTCAGTAAAAAACAGAATAGAACTTGTTGGAAGTACCACTGCTTCAGAATTTCGTACATCAACGATCTTGCTCTCTGAAATAAAAAGAATGGACTGCCCGAAGCTTAATTCGAAGAGAGGTGGTTTAATAGAATCTGTTTCTATTTGAGATTTCCCAATCGTTGAAATTAATAGCAGAAGAAAGGCTCCAAGTATTACTTTAATTGTGCTCATATATAGCTCTAATTAGATAGGGGCAATTTACTTAATTA
>JABSPR010000324.1 GCA_013214975.1 Flavobacteriales bacterium | reverse complement strand
AGGGTTGATGAACATCTCAGAGTAGGATCGGCTCTGTTGAAGAGGCTTTACCGTAATGGTGTGGTCCAAATAAGTGATAATATAGAAAAAAGTAATCCAAGCACTAAGATTTCTATTCTAACAAATAGCCTTGCAGAAGAAGTTCAGTTAGGCGATTTATTTACTGTTAAACAAGCGCAAGAATTTATTATTGATAGCTTGAATAACCTTAGGAATAGTAGGGTTGTTAAAATTATACTGTCTAAATCATTAGAAAATTCAATTGTTCAAAATGTTCAATATGATGCTGCATTAACAAAAAAAATCAGAGAGGACGCTATCGGAAAGATTTCGTTAAGCAGAGGCATGGTGAAGAAAGGGGAACTAATTATTTCGAAGGGGGAAGTGGTTATTGATGACAAATTCATGGTTCTTGAATCCCTGAAAGATGAAATTGAAAACCAATTGGGTAGCGATGAAAGTTATAGATATATCCTTCTTGGTCAAATAATACTAGTATCTCTTACTATGGCTACACTGGGTCTGTATCTATTGATATTTAGGTCAGATATTACCAGGAATACAGGTAAAATAGTATTCCTTTTGTTGAATATTCTTCTAATCGTTTTTGCTGCGGCAATGGTTCTTAAACTTGGTAAGGTAGTAGATTCGATTAGTATTTATATCGTTCCTTTTTGTCTTATACCTATAGTAACACGTGCTTTTTTCGATTCCATTCTGGCATTCTTTCTATATATAGTAATAGTAATAATAACTGGTTTCCTTGCCCCAAATGGTTTTGAGTTCATCTTTGTTGAATTGGTATCTGGTTTAATTGCCATTTTTAGCATCGTTCATTTAAGATCTCGTTCTCAACTCTTTATTGCTTCTGGATTAATAATAGTTGTTTATTCACTTGTTTATTTTGGTATCAATGTAATACAGGAAGGTAGCGTTAAAGGTATTTCTTGGATAAATTTTGTGTGGTTCGCTGGAAGCGGAATACTTTCTTTACTAGCAACTCCTTTCATATATCTATATGAGAAGATATTCGGTTTTATGTCGGATGTGACATTGATGGAATTATCTGATACAAACAATAAGTTGTTACGAAGATTAGCCGAACAAGCACCGGGAACGTTTCAGCATTCGATGCAAGTGGCTAATTTGGCGGAGCCTGCTGTACACGAGATAGGAGGAGAAACGCTCTTGGTTAGAGCTGGTGCGTACTATCATGACATAGGCAAAATACAGAATCCAATGTATTTTATCGAAAATCAGCAATCGCATGTTAATCCACACGATGAACTATCAAGCGAAGAAAGTTCGAAGATTATTATAGATCACGTATATGATGGTATTCAGTTGGCAAGAAAGGCAAATTTGCCAGATCAGATAATTGATTTTATTAGAACGCATCATGGAACAACCACTACCGAATATTTTTACAGGAAGTATAAAGAAGACCATCCAGAAGAAGAAGTTGATTCAGAAATGTTCAGATACCATGGCCCAAAACCATATTCTAAAGAAACTTCAGTTCTAATGATGGCGGATTCTGTTGAAGCGGCTTCGAAAAGTTTATTGAATCATTCTGAAGAATCAATTTCTAAATTGGTTGATGCAATTATAGAAGGGCATATTTCGGATGGGCAATTTTCTAATGCAGACATCACTTTCAAGGATATAACAGTGATTAAAAAGATGTTCAAAAAGAAGCTAATGAGCATCTATCATGTCCGTATTTCGTACCCAGAAAAAAAATAATAGTTTATACTGGTAACTTCATTGATTAAAGTATCGTAATAAACCCATCTCTCGGTGTAAGAATATAAATGTTTTTATACATTTGCATTGCTTAAACGGAGAGGTGCCTGAGTGGCCGAAAGGACTTGTTTGCTAAATAAGCGTACCCCAAAAGGGTACCGCGGGTTCGAATCCCGCCCTCTCCGCATATGTTGAATGAATGTTTAAGTAACTACACATTATGACTTTAAGAACAGTAAAAGGAATTGTAAAGTATTCGATAGCATCTTCTTGTTTAGTATTCGCATTTGGGTGCGGAGGAGAGCATGTAGAAGAAGTAGAAGAGGTGTTTGAGTATGATAGAGATTCTACACTTAGAGAAGGTTATGAAGAAGAACTAGTTAACATTAGATCTAGTATTCAAGAATCATCTCATTTGTATCAAATGATTTCAGAAGCAGGATTTGGATATGATAATGGGATGCTTAATCCAGCGAGTAAGGCATCAAGTTATTCTACGAACAAGCAAAAAGCCTTAGGCTTAGGTGTTTATTGTTCTGATGTAAGTTACTCTACCGTTTATGGACAATCACAAGATGCGCTAAATGGATTAAAATCTGTTTTTATTCTTGCCAAAGGATTAGGACTGGATGGTACTTTTGACGAAAAACTACTTTCGGAATTAGCAGAAAGCGGAAGTGATGGTACTATTAACAAGGCAACAGTATTAACGAAGACGTATGCAAAAGCTGAAAAGCGAATGCACTCTAACGATAGGGCACAGCTAGCGACTATAATGGTAGTCGGAGGTTGGGTCGAAGGTTTGTATTTAGCTACATCTGCTTTAAAGAGTGGAGGAGGAGAAAGTAATCCGACAATGAGGTTAAGTTTATGGAATCATGCATTTAGCTATAAGAGTGTAATGCAAATGCTAAATATTTTCAAGGACAATGCTGATTGCGTTGCTCTCAAGACCGAGTTGGAAAAAATAAGACAACCTGTTTATGTTATGATCAATACCCAGGGTAAGTTTAATGGAGAACATTTAACCGACTTACATGAGGCAGCTAAGCTAGTTCGCGATGCAGTATTGTAAATAGGAAATGTTTAGTCCTAAATAATCGTTACAGGTTTTAGGTTGATAAAAATAGATTAATTAAAGAGCAGCAAAAACGTTTTTGCTGCTCTTTTTTATTTTATAAGTTTTAATTTTTGATTGATCGTGCATTTGTATTGGAGTTAGCATATTGCAGGACTCATGCGGTCTCCTGTTGTTATATATCTCAATACGTTCTTTAACAACTTGTTTGATAGTTTCTATATCTAGACCTTTT
>JABSPR010000323.1 GCA_013214975.1 Flavobacteriales bacterium | reverse complement strand
TGGATCGAATTTTAATTTTTTATTGGCTTCTACCGTTTCGATAAGCGCCTCGAATTTATTGTCAACGGTGTCTAATACTAACTCGGCATCCTTTATCCAGATTTTAGTTTCGGGTTGAATAAGATCGAATAACGAAATCATTTCTCCTTCTTGCTCATCAATTCTTAGGTCGGAAAGAATGGTTAGTTTCTCAACTTTATTAACGGAAAGCTGGGTTGCGGGATCGAAGGTTCGAATAGAATCTATTTTATCGCCAAACAATTCTATACGATATGGGTGTTTTTCAGAGAATGAAAAGATGTCTATAATTCCACCTCGTATTGCAAATTGGCCAGGTTCGTAAACATAGTTTTCGCTTTCGAAGTTCAATTCAAAAAGTTGGGTTCGTAATTTTTCTAAAGAAATAACATCGTTGATCTCAACGTTAAATGTATTGTCCTCTATTCGAGCTTCTGTGGCAACTTTTTCCATCAATGGTTCTGGATACGTAACCACTAACATCTTTTTGCGACCAGTGTTTATTCCATTTAGAACTTCTGAACGATATAGCGCATTTGAAGAGTCGTCGTTCGCTTCCTTGCCGTACAGTTTTGCGTACGTATTTGTGTAGAAGTAGACCTTTGCATCGGGATTAAGGCTTTCTAGGTCGTTTAAGAAATAAACGGCAGCTTCTTTGTTGGGTAAAATACAAATATGGTGGCCTTTTAATTCATTGTAAACGGCAGATACAATAAAGGCATCTGCGGAACAACAACTCCCTTTTATATGAACCTTATTAGATGTGCCCTCTTGGAAATGATGGCATATCGTAATAGTACGACTATCCTCTTTATATGCATTTTTAAGTTCCTTAATATCCACGTTGGTAAAATTCTAAATGTGCAGGAACAGCTATACTAATTAGGAAGTTGTTTCTACCTCACTGTACTTTTCCATGAACTCATGTGCAACAACAGCCATGTTTTTGGAACCGACAAAGTAAGGTACACGCATATGAATTTCTGTTGGCTCAATTTCCATAATGCGATTCTTTCCATCAGTGGCAATAGCATCAGCCTGCTCTGCAATAAACGCAAGAGGATTACATTCATATAGCAAACGTAATTTGCCACTTGGATTCGTTTCTGTACTCGGGTATATATAAAACCCACCTTTAATCATATTGCGATGAAAATCAGCAACTAAAGATCCAATATATCTGGAGCCATACGGTCTATTTGATGCAGGATCTCTTTCTTGACAGTACTTAATATACTTCTTAACTCCTTCTGGAAAATGTGAGTAATTCCCTTCATTAATGGAATAAGTAGTTCCATTAGCTGGATATTTCATATCTGGGTGTGATAAGCAAAATTCACCTAGAGTAGGATCCAATGTGAATCCGTTAACACCTTGCCCCGTTGTGTATACGAGCATTGTTGATGATCCGTAAATAACATAACCTGCGGCCACTTGTGCAGTACCTTTTTGTAAGAAATCTTCCAGTTGAACGTCTCCTTCCTTTGTTATTCTTCGGTAAATAGAGAAAATAGTTCCTACCGAAACGTTTACATCGATGTTGGATGATCCGTCTAAAGGGTCCATTGTGATGACATATTGACCATCTTTAGAAAGTCCAGTATTTAATGGGGTAAGAAATTCATCTTCTTCCGAAACAACGCCTGAGATTTCACCACCAGCTTTAAAAGCAGCGATAAACTGATCGTTTGCATAAAGGTCTAGTTTTTTAACACTTTCTCCCTGAACGTTTTGCTGCCCTGCCTCTCCTAAAATATCTACAAGTCCAGCTTGGTTAATCTCTCGATTAACAATTTTTGCTGCTACTCCTATATCACTTAATAATCTTGTTAGATCTCCTTTCCCATAAGGGAAGTCCGACTGTCTCTCTACAATAAATTGATCAAGAGTCATCACTCTATTTACGTCCAAATCTTATTATTTTTTGTGTGCTTTAAAGGTATAGAAAATAAGAAAGTCTAGTGTTAATTATGACAAATAAAATAATACTTTTGCTGGCCTTTTTATTGGAAACGAAAAAAGAGGAATTTAGTTATTAAGGCCCATTGGCCATAGAGATAATAATATATTGATATGAAAGTATTTAAGTTCGGAGGTGCATCGGTTAAAGATGCGGATGCAGTAAGAACAGTTTCTGAGATCGTTAAGAATTATTCTGATGGAAACGTAATTGTGGTAGTCTCTGCAATGGGTAAAACAACAAATGCATTGGAGGATATAACGAATGCTTATTTTAATAAAACGGGTGACGCTAACTCATTGTTAGATAGCTTAAAGGGTTATCATCAGGAAATATTAGGAGAGCTTTTTACCGACAAGAATAGTACTGTTTACGGAAAAGTAAATAACCTTTTTGTGGAGATCGATTGGCAATTGAGCGAAGAAGCTAATAGAGAGTATGCTTATATATATGATCAAATAGTATCGATGGGAGAGATGTTCTCAACGACTATTTTAAGTGAGTATATGAATGAAAACGGAGTAGTTAATGATTGGAGGGATGTTAGAGATTTTATCAAAACGGATGCTACTTATAGAGAGGGTAAAGTTGACTTCGAATTATCTCAAGTTGCGGTTAATAAAATTCTAAAACCTAGGTATGAAGGAGAAAGTAATAAAGTCAGTATTACACAAGGATTTTTAGGTGTTACAGACGAGAATTGTACTACTACTTTAGGCCGTGAAGGTTCTGATTATACTGGTGCAATTTTAGCCAACCTAATGGAAGCGGAGTCTTTAACAATTTGGAAAGATGTTCCTGGAATGCTGAACGCCGATCCTAGATATTTCGACGATACTATTCAAATGCATCATATCTCGTATAAAGAAGCGATCGAACTTTCTTATTATGGAGCAAGTATTATTCATCCAAATACAATGAAGCCCTTGCAGAACAAGAGTATTCCTTTATTGATCAGATCGTTTATTTCGCCAGTTGAAATAGGAACAAGGATAGATGATAATACAGACGACGATGCCAAAGTTTCTTCTTTTATATTTAAGATGAATCAGATTTTAATTTCTGTTTCAACAAAAGATTTAGCTTTTGTACTTGAAGAGCACATGAGTAATATCCTGAATATTTTTGCGAAAAACTTTGTGCGTGTTAATATGATGCAGACGTCGGCATTAAAATTCCAAGCTTGTATTAATTATGACGTTCACAAGATTCCGTTATTACTTGAAGACTTGAAAAAGGAATATGATGTGAGAGAGTACCAGGATTTAGAACTTGTTACTATTCGTCATTTTGATCAATCAACTATTGATAGAGTTCAAGAGGGAAAAGAAGTAATGGTGAGGCAAATGAATACAAAGACAAGTACTACACGTATGTTGATGTACAATAAGAAATAAATTATTTTTTATTCCCGTCCCTATATTGCAACAGCCATTTTAAGGCAGCTTCTTCATCGGTAAACATTTTAATTGGTCGAGGTGGTTTAAAAAAAGCCATAAAAAATTGAGCCATAATCCTAGTTACCAATGACGGCACAACCCCCGCTTCAGCTATTTTAATCTTATCTCTTTTGAAATTAGCTAATTCAAGTCTTGCTTCATCACTTGCGGTTACACCTTCTCCAAATACGACTAAGAAAAGTGCCGGTCTACCGTTCAGAAATTCATTATAGATAATGTAATTTTCTTCTATATCCTTTTTCTCAACAACGGTATTCGGTTTGACGTCAATTCGAACCAAATCATCTTCTATTAGTGCTATAATAAACTTGTCTGTTTCTTTAGATTGATTCATAGCTAGATCATATTATATTCTGAAATATAGAGCCATAAGTTAAATTTAGTTATTCATTGCTAAGGATTGCTAATTATGGAGGGAGCTTTTATACTTTTGAAAGTATGAGTTTGATTGATCTAGAAAAGAAATCTTGGCAGTGGGTACTCCTCATTTTCTTATCCTTTATTTGGGGTAGTTCTTTTATTCTAATGAAAAGGGGACTAGAAGTTTATTCTTTCGAGCAGGTTGCTGCCTTACGGATCGGTATATCAAGTTTGTGTTTACTGCCGTTTTTCTTTCAAAATTTGAAAAGTTTGAATAGAGGTAATTGGTCCTTTATCCTTTTAGTAGCGGTACTTGGAAACTTAATTCCTTCCTTCCTTTTTACAAAGGCTCAAACACAATTATCTAGCTCTTTAACTGGAATGCTTAATGCATTGGTTCCTTTTTTTACTATTCTAATAGGCTATATTTTCAAGATTAAAGTCCCTGAAAATCAACTTATAGGTGTCTTGATTGGCTTTATTGGTGCTTGTTTAATTATTGGTTCTAATGGTTTTGGCGTGGCAGATTCTCAATTGTCGTACACTTTATATATTATCGCCGCAACGATATGTTATGCTATAAGCATTAATACCACCAAGTATAAGTTAGCAGAAGTTGGATCGATGGCGATTATGTCGTTAGGGATGGTTATGATCGGGCCTTTTATTATTGGTTTTATTTTTACTACCGACTTTGTCGAGGTGACGATTAATAACCCTGGCGCTAATCGTGCGCTTGCATATATAGTTGCTCTCTCCATTTTAGGAACGGTAATAGCGGTAATTCTATATTATATGTTGATTAAAAAAACGTCTGCAATATTTGCTGCGAGTGTTACATATATGATCCCTCTGGTAGCTATTTTTTGGGGTGTATTAGATGGAGAGTCAATAAACACTATACAATTTGTGGGAACCGGGGTAGTTTTCTTAGGGGTTTATACAATAAGTACAAAGAAGAAAGAAAGCGCGAAGACCGATTAATACTCTTCTAATGCTGAAAATTCTTTTAGCACCTTTTGCGCAAGTATCTCCGATAGTTTTCGATGAGATTCATGTGTCCAGCCAGCCACGTGAGGTGATAATACAACGTTAGATGCATTTTTTAAATAGTTAAAATCATCTCCCATATCCTCGCTAGTTAATTTTTCGAAAGAGGTGCTTTCTAATTCTAGCACATCAAGGCAAGCACCGAGAATTCTCCCTGATTTTAAGTTTAATACGAGATCGGAAGTTTTTACATTATAACCTCGAGATGCATTAATAAGGTATATAGGTTTTATAAACTGAGAGAAGAATGTATCATCCGCATAATGATGCGTTTCTTCTGTAAGTGGGAGATGGAAACTTACGATATCGCATTCCGCAAATAATTCTTCCAAACTAGATTCTGTTACATAATCATTTGAGAATCTAGATTTGTATTTGTCGTGAGCTAGTATTTTACAATCGAATCCCGATAATTTCTTAGCCAATGCACTTCCAGCATTTCCGTAACCAATAATGCCAATAGTTTTTCCACCTATTTCTATACCTCTATTTTCTACCCTCTTCCAGATGGCATTTCTCACTTCCGCATCCGCTCTTAATATATTATTGAAAAGTGTTAAAAGAAGGCCAATACAATGTTCTCCCACAGCATCTTTATTCCCTTCAGGAGCACTAAAGCATCTAATCCCTTTTGCTTCGGCAAAGTCAACATCAATGTTTTCCATCCCCGAACCAGCTCTGCAAATAAACTTAAGGTGATCTGTATCAGATAAAATATCGAAAGTTAGTTTTAGTTTACTTCTAATTATTAGACCATCGTATTCAGGAATAATTTTGATGATTTCTTCTTTGGATAAATGTGATTTATCGTCACATGTAAACCCTGCTTCTTGCATTAGATCTTGAAAAGCTGTATGGATACTATCTACAATTAAGACTTTCAAAAAAAGAGTTTTAAGAGTACATTAATTGACCAATATAGAAATACAGAAAGATGCTTAATACATCATTCGCAGTAGTGATAAAAGGGCCTGTTGCAAGTGCTGGGTCAATCTTGTATTTGTCTAATATTAGTGGAATCCAAGTGCCAAAAACAGCAGCAAAAATCACTACACAGAATAGGGCTGTACTTACAGTAATAGCTAATTCTATTGAATCACTAAATACATAATTGTAAGTGAAAATTAGTATCGCACAAATAATTCCGTTAGTAATTCCAAGTGAAAATTCTTTAAAAAGCCTGCTAAATGTTCCTTGAATACCTAGGCTATTGTTGGCTAATCCTTGAACAATAATGGCCGAAGACTGAACGCCAACGTTACCTCCCATAGCTGCAATTAGGGGAATAAAAAAAGCCATTTCAGGATGAATTTGTATCTCCTCTTCATAAAGTCCAATAATACGGGCACCAGCAATACCACCCATAAGGCCTATCAGAAGCCAAGGTAATCTTGCACGTGTTAATAGCCAGATGCTATCCGTAGCTTCAATATTTTCGGAGATACCAGAGGCGATCTGAAATGTTTTTTCAGCATCTTCCTTTATCATGTCGACAACGTCGTCAATAGTAATTCTACCCACCAATCTGCCTAATTCGTCAACTACAGGTAATGCTACTAGATCGTATTTTTCCATTGCGTTTTCTACATCTTCTAGTGGAGATTTTGTACGAATAGAAATAACATCTTTGTTAATCAGGTTTGTAATTAGTTCTTTAGGTGAGTTAATAACAAGGCCTTTTAATGATATTATCCCGATAAGCCTATGGTTATCATCTACGACGTAAACGATATACATATTCTTCATGCTCTCCGATTGCCTTCGGATTTCACGAACGCATTTAGAAACTGTCCAATTGATATTGGCAGTAAGGACTTCCTTCGCCATTAAACTACCCGCTGTATCTTCTTCGTAAGTAAGAAGATCAACGATGTCGCTTGCCTGATCAACATCTTCGAGTCTCGCAATTACTTCCTCTCTTTTCTTGTCATCAAGTTCTGCAATAACGCTAGCCGCATCATCTGATTCGATATTTTCAATAAACTGAGTGGCAAGTTCTTCGGAATCTAACGCATCAACAAATTCTTCAAGTGTTTCTTCCTCAAGTTCAACAAATATTTCACCTTTGGTTTCGCCATCAAATAATGTGAAAAGGTATTTGATTTCGTCTGTTTCCAATTCATCCATTATCTCAGCGATGTCCGCTGCATGGAGTTCGTTAAGTTGGGTAGATATAGCAGTAGTATCTTGTGCAGAAATCTGCTTTCGTAAATTTTTAAGGAATTCTTTTGTTAATTCGAACTGCATAACTCAAGGTTCAGAGAAGCTGCAAAGTTAACAAATCTTTGCCCTACTACTATGCCGGAGACAATAATTGCGTTAACTCTGAAAAATCCTCGACGCTCAGTTCTTCCGCTCTTTTATGGAAGAAAGGATGTGACTTCTGTTCTCGAGTAGTGATAAAGGCTGATAGAGAGTTGCTTAGTTTTTTTCGTCGTTGATTGAAACCGGCTTTTACTATTTGAAAAAAGCGTTTCTCATCGCAGTTTAATGGTCTTTGATGTCTTACGAGTTTAATAACCACTGATGTTACTTTGGGTGGGGGATCGAACATGTCTGGAGAGATTTCGAAAAGCAACTCTGTATCAAAATAGGCCTGGGTTAATACACTCGTTATGCCGTAAATTTTACCTTTTGGTTTGCTCGCAATTCTTTGCCCAACTTCCTTTTGAAACATGCCAACCAATTGAATAACCTTGTCACGGTTTTCTATAGCCTTGAAAATTATTTGAGTGGATATATTATATGGAAAGTTACCTATGATTGAATAAGGTTTATCAAAAAGTGAGGCAATATCTAATTTCAGAAAATCTTCTTCAATAATATTATCATTGGATATTAATTCGCCATTTCTAAGGAACTCAACAGATTCCTTATCTATCTCTACAGCTTTTAGGTTGATGTTTGGAAGTAAAGCGAGTTTTGACGTGAGCATTCCCATACCAGGTCCAATTTCAAGAACGTTGAATGGTTCAGTTGGGTTTAAACTTCCAGCAGTTTTAAAAGCAATATCGTCACTTTTTAAAAAATGCTGACCTAGATGTTTCTTTGCTTTAACTTGTTTCATGGATCAATTAATATTATCACCTCTTAAATTTCTAAATCTTTTTCTAGCTTCTATTGCATATAAACTACCAGTATGGTTTATCATAATATTTTTATAAAGCTCTTGCGCTTTGTCTGTGTTTTTTAGATGATTCTCGAAAAGATTTGCTTGTGCGAAGATCGCGTCGTCTACCAGAATACTATATGGGAAATAGGAAATGAGCTTTTCAAGTTGTGCAATTGCCTCGTTGATCAAGCCTTTTTTAACATAGATAGAATGTTTTTGGAAGTAAACATTGTCTAATATAAGGTGATGCTCAAAAATAGTTTCGATTGAATCAAGGCAGGCCTGTGCTTCATCAAATTTATGCTGTACTAGTAGAAGCTCCGACCTGGAGAACATTTTGAGAGGGGTGTAAAGAGAGTCGAATCCCACATTGTCTTTAATTAGCATAGAAAGCGTTAAGGCGTCATTCGCAATTAATTTCGAAGTTGAGGCCTTAAGTACGTCAAGTTGGTTCTGTGCCCAGCCAAAGTCACCTGTGTAATACGCAACTTTAGCAATTCGATATCGCGCTTCATGTCCTATTATATCATGCTTGTATTTCTTTTGCACTTGCATGAAATTTAATGACGCATCCCATACTTTCCCTTGAAGAACGTAGATGTCGCCCAGTTCTAATTTGCATTTATCTTTTATTGAAGAATTTACATTTGGTCTTGACATTATGTCTTTGAGAAGAACAACGGCATCTGCTTTTTTATCCAAGTAAAAGGCTTGTAAATGCGCTAGCCCTTGAAGGAGTTCATATTCGCTGGGAGTTCCTTTTAAATCTTCCAATACTTTGATATATTCTCGTTCCACAACTATTAAATCCTCTTTCGAATAATTTATAGAAGAAGTAAGTTGAAGTTCCATCACTTTTACAATACCTGTTTTCGCTTGATTGCTGTAATGACACTTTGGCCCTTTTTCTATAAGGTAATTATAGCATGCAATTGCAGTTTGATAATCTTGATTTGCCAAGCACGTTTGAGCAAGATTGTAAACGCGACGACCAGGTGCATCTGTTCTTTTGTCGTATGCTTTTGCATGAATAAAGGCGGTATTGAATTTTTTATCTTGTGTGAAATACCATATTAGGATCTCATTATATGGCCTATTCTGTGGGTTTTTCTGAACTTTTTTCAACAACTCTACTCTTAACAATTCACTAGCACTTTTATTTGAATCTGATCGGAGTAGAGCCATTAATTTTGACTTTACGTTGTTAACCTTTCTTGGGTCAAGTTCCATGGCACGGAAGTACTCTTGAAATACCATTTGAAAATTTCCTTTTTGAGAATATAAACTCGCAAGTTCGAACTCAAAACCATATTGACCGCGTAGCATTTTTCGCCCTTTGGTATAAGTTAAGATGGCGTAATTTAATTTGCCAATGTCGATGAATGCATTGGCCAATTTTACTATTTTTTGTTCATTAGCAGTTACTTTTTCAATAGCTTTCTCAAATTCTTGATTTGCCTTGCTATTATTTTTCTTTACCAAATAGATGTTTCCTAACTCCACACCCAAGTCACTTTGTGATGGCTGGCGCTTTATTTGTTTCTTAACAACCTTTACAGCTTGGTCGTGCTGGCTAGTTTTTAAAAGTGAATTTAGGTAGAATTTAAAATAGGTTGTTTCCGTTGGATGTTCTCTATGTAATTTTTCATAATAAAGAAGTGCTCTATCATATTCTTCATTTTGATAATAGAAAGAAGCTAGTTGAGCATCTGTAGTTCCTTGAGCCAAACACGAATTAGAGTATTGCGAGAGCAGGGTAAGAAGGCAAGTTAAAAAGAATATAATTTTTAATGAGCTCATTCAGTTTCTGTAGATATCTTAATCAATAACGATAAGATGCCGATTGTATTCTTGGTTGGATTTAGTTCTTGTTCTTTAATTCGTTAAGGTAGTTCTCATTTACCTGAAGCCCTAATTTCTGTGCCATAAGCGCGTCACTAAGGGCTAATTTGTAATTCCCTTTATAATTATAGCAAAGAGATCTATTGTTATGGGCGAATGAGTTTTGAGGGTCTACTTGAATTAGTAAATTAAAATCGGCAATTGCCGTATCGTAATTCTGCAAGAAATAGTAAGAAAGTCCTCTATACATTAAAGATGCTTTATCAAATCTTCGGGTTTGAAGAACTAAACTATAATCATCTATTGCTGCTTGGTAATTTTTAAAAGTGTAGTACGTTTGAGCTCTGTTCGTGTAAATTTTCAAGTTCTTTAATCCCATTTCAATGGCCTTGTCATAGTATTTAAATGACTCTTCGTATTGCTTTGTAATAGAATAGGTGATGGCAATATTTAGGTAGGCATCTTTATAAGTAGGATCGATTTCTAGTGCTTTAAAAAAATGTTCTAAGGCCTTGGCATGCTCTCCTCTAGATCCATAGATATTTCCCATATTATTGAACACCTTGTGATCGTTTGGTTTTAATTGAATCGAAATGTTGTAATCATTAAAGGCTTTATCAAAATCACCTCTTTTTCCATAATAACTACCTCTCTTGGTATATCCGTGATCTACATTCGGATAAATTTCGATCATAGAAGTCCATAGCGTTTCCGAGTTTTTCCATTCTTTACATCGATTAAATGTTAGAACAGATAGGGTAATAATTGATAATACAAACGCAATATTTATTCCCTGTATAAGAGTTTTAAGTTTTGGGTTGTCTTTTAGATAGGTATATCCATGACCAATAAGGAAGAATAAGCCTACATAAGAAACGTAAGTATATCGTTCGCACATTATATTTGGACCGACCGGCATAAACTGCAGAACGAGTACCACGTTAAAGAGATAAAATAAGAACCCAAATACAATAACTTTTGTGTGCTTAAAAGATCGATAAATCACATATAATAGAGCAATACCAATAATTGGTGCGAGGTAAAAAATGATGGGTAAAAAACCATCGGTTGTAAAAGGGTAGGGGTAATAGGCGGTTAAGTTTAGTGGGACAAATACTTTGTATATGTATGTTATCATGCCATAAAAGGCAAACATGAATCTTTGTCCAATCGAGAAGGCGTCGACACTGGCAATTGTTGATGTTGACTGGGCTGCAATAAGTGCGGATATGCCACCAATGAATGAAATAATTACAAAGGGTATTTTTTCGATGATGAGTTTTTTATCAAACTTTCTATTGAGGAGGAAATCGATTAAGACGATTGCACCTGTGAGAGGAACTGCGGCCGATTTTGAGGCTATCCCAAGAAAAAACAAAACGAGTGATGAGGTATAGAGTAGTTTGCTGGAAACGCCTTTTCGAATGTATTGAACATAGCATAATAGAGAAGAGAAGTAGAAAAGGGTAAACAGGACATCCTTACGTTCACTGACCCAAGCAATAGATTCCACGTGCATGGGATGTATTCCGAAGAGCAAAGAAGTGATAAAGGCAATTTCTAATCTAGCAGAGAGTATGTATATAAAAAAGAATAGTAGTGCGACATTAAGTAAATGAAGAATAAGATTATGACGATGAAATGGAATAGGGTCTTCGCCCCATATATCATACTCAATGGCCCATGAGATTAGTGTTAAAGGCACGTATGATCTCCCTTTAAGATCTTTTTCGAAGAACATTTTGTAAATATTCTCGCTTGTTAGATCCTTTATTAGATCATTTTCGAGAACATATTTGGCATCGTCCCAATTAGTGAAATCGTTATCTAGTGAAGGCCATAAAGTGATACAGCTTATTACAATGGCAATGAATACAAGGCCAATTGTTTTTGTATTTAAAAGATCAATTTTATTTCCTAATAGACTCATAAAATGAACTTCACTTAGCAGTGGTACTTATTCGATCATCTCAAACCTTGTATAAGGTACAAGCGCTTTAGGTATTTTAATACCGTTTTCAGTTTGGTTATTCTCTAATAATGAAGCAACAATACGTGGGAATGCGAGTGCACTTCCGTTTAAAGTATGCGCTAATTCTGGTTTTGCATCACCTTCTTTATACCTCAACTTAAGTCGGTTTGCTTGGAAGGATTCGAAGTTGGAGACTGAACTTACTTCAAGCCATTTGTCTTGACCGGCAGAATATACTTCCATGTCATACGTAAGTGCTGAGGTGAAACCTAAGTCACCACCGCATAATCGCGTAACACGATAAGGCAATTCTAATTTTTCTAAAAGCGATTTAACATATTCAACCATTTCTTCTAATGCTTGATATGAGTTATCAGGATATTCTACTCTTACTATTTCAACTTTGTCGAATTGATGTAATCTGTTTAAGCCTCTAACGTCTTTACCATAAGAGCCAGCTTCTCTTCTGAAACAAGGAGTGTAGGCCGTATTCTTTAATGGCAACTGATCTTTCTTTAAGATTACGTTTCTGTACATATTAGTGACAGGAACTTCTGCTGTTGGGATAAGAAAAAGATTGTCTACTCCAGCATGATACATTTGTCCTTCTTTATCTGGAAGTTGCCCTGTTCCGTAACCGGATGCTTCGTTAATCAATATAGGAGGTTGTACTTCCAAATAACCTGCTTTTTCTGCTTCGTCTAAAAAGAAATTGATTAGTGCTCGCTGTAGCTTGGCACCTTGACCTTTATAAACAGGAAATCCAGCTCCGGTAATTTTAACACCTAGCTCAAAGTCGATAATATCGTATTTATCGGTAAGCTCCCAGTGAGGAAGTGCGTCGTCTGCTAGTCTTACATTATTCTCTGATTCGAATATTATTTCGTTCTCTTGATCTGAGTTTCCAGTAGGTACCAATTTGTTAGGTACATTAGGAATGGAGTATAACAATTCGAGAAGTTCTTTTTCTAAACTTTCAATTTCTTCTTGAAGCTGCTTCGAACAGGATTTTAACTGCGCGCTATTTTCTTTTAATTCAGTTGCCGCATCCTTGTTACCTGTTTTGAAAAGTTCGCTTATTTTTCTTGCGATAGAATTTGATTCCGCATTGTTGTCTTCAAGAGATGTTTGTTTTTTCTTTCTATCGTCATCGATTATGATAATTCTATCGAGCGAGTCAAGGACGTCAATATTTCTAACCTTTAATTGCTCTGCAATTTCGTTTTTGTGTTCTCTTATGCGGTTAACTAATAGCATGCCTAATTCTGTTTAATATAAAAGTAATACTTAAATAAACGAAAAAACCCGATCCAGGTGGATCAGGTTTTAAATAACGTTAAACGAATATTAATTATCCGTTGGAAGTGGATCTACAGATACAAAAGACTTGTTGTCTTTTTTCTTTTTGAACACTACTGTACCATCTACTAATGCAAATATGGTATGATCTTTTCCTAAACCAACGTTTTCACCTGGCCTGTGTTTTGTACCTCTTTGGCGAACGATAATGTTACCAGCTATAGCAAGCTGACCACCATAAATCTTAACACCTAATCGCTTACTGTGCGATTCTCTACCGTTTTTTGAGCTACCCGCTCCTTTCTTATGTGCCATCGTTTACTCTGATTTATCTTCTGTTTTTTTCTTTGCTGCTGGTTTCTTCTCCGCTGCAGGCTTTTCTTCCTTTGTTACTTTTGGCTCTTCAGTTTCAACAGCTTTCGCTGCTTTGGTGCTTTTGCCTTTAGCTTTCTCTTCAATTTTTTGAATTTCTACCTCAGTAAAAAATTGTCTGTGACCATTTTTTACTTGGTATCCTTTTCTTCTTTTCTTTTTGAATACAATTTCTTTATCTCCTTTGAAATGTTGGAGAATTTTAATCGTAACACGTGCTCCATCCAAGATTGGAGTGCCGATAGCAATTTTGCCATCATTGTCTATTAGTAGAACGTCATTTGCGTCTAATACATCACCTTCTTTTCCTTCAAGTCGGTGAACATTTACCTTTGACTTTTCTTCTACTTTAAATTGCTGTCCTGCAATGTCTACTATAGCGTACATCTTATTTTGATAAAAAATTTGGGTTGCGAAGTTACTAAAAGATCCTTAATTCACAAACATTTTGGTGCCATGGTATTAAAAAAAGTGCCTGCTATCCATGGGGTAGCAGGCACTTCTAAATCAGCTCTTAATAAAAGTTAAGCTTTAACGCTTGCTTTTACGTTTCTAATGAAAGATTTCGATGGCTTGAAGTGAGGTACACTTTGAGCTTGGATTACAATTGTTGTGTTCTTAGAAATGTTTCTTCCAGTTTTCTGTGCTCTTTGTTTTACTGTAAAGCTTCCGAATCCTCTTAGGTAAACATTATTTCCTTCTTCTAATGAAGTACTTACTGTCATCATGAATTCTTCTACTGTACTTAGAACTGCAGCTTTCTCAATTCCTGTCTTTCCTGCGATTTCCGCTACTATATCTGCTTTTGTCATTTTAAATAATAGTTTAATGTATGATTTGTTCTTATTTCTATATAAATCTTAGTTGCAATAACTTAAGTGCAAACCTAGGTCGTATGTTACGCAAAATCAATTAGTTAAAAACCTAAATTACGCATAGGTGTATTACCTAGAAGATTGACTGTTAATCTGTTTACAGATGTATTTCTTGTTATTTAAAATGTTTTCTAGGGCATCCTCGAGTTCATCTGCGAATGAATTAAAGGACAGATATGCGGCAGCACCTTTTTTAATTATTGAATCTGCAAAGACACGTTCTGTATACGTTCCTATTGCAATCACTGGGATTTTTTCATCCCATTCATTTACATATGTAATTTCTTCTGTGTTTTTCTTTTCGGCAGTTGAAATATCAAGAATGATAGCCTCGGAGTTCTCTATTATGTGGCCGTACTCATTATCTTCTTTGCTCAAGTGCTTTCTCTGCAATGAGAAAACAGAGTTGAAATGCTTAGGCAAAAGGTCGCAAATGGCGTTGTTGATATCACGTGATGCGCCGATAACAGTAAGGTTTAAATTTTTTCTCATAACTAAATCTTTATAGTAGTGTGATTCTTTACTTAAAGATAGTTTGAGGTAATCGGGAATGAAACGGTTTAAAGCCTAAAATTTGTGTTAGGTATATTGCTTATTAGGGTAGGTGTGTTTGCAATTAGTTCCAGTCAAGTACCTTGTTATTAATGGCATAGACAACTAGACCGGCGACGTTTTTTGAATTTGTTTTCTCTAAAAGGTTCCTTTTATGGGCATCAACAGTTCTTGTACTGATGAATAATTTATCAGCAATTTCCTTATTAGAAAATTCTTCAATTATTAATTGAAGTACCTCTTTCTCTCTGCTGGTAAGAGGAATATCGCCAGACATTTTTGAACTTGATGATGGGGTTTTTTCTTGTAGGCTGTTCATTACTGTTTCTGTGACCTCTGTACTGTAGTATATATTCCCATCATAAACTTTTAAAATGGCGGATTTAACTTCTTCCACACCTACGTTTTTCAATAAATAACCAGAGGCTCCGGCATTCATCATTTGTTTAATGTGCAGACTCTCGTTAAACATGGTCAAAGCAAGTATTTTAATATTCGAATCAATAAGTTTAATTTGTTTGGTACACTCTATTCCGTCGGGTTCACCCATGTTAATGTCCATAATCATAATATCTACCTTAACGGTTTTGGCCAATTCAATTGCATCATTTCCGTTACTTGCCTCTGCTATGATTTCGAATCTTTCATCATTATTTAGATAAGCAGTAAGGGCATCTCTTATCACTTTGTGATCATCTACTAGTATGATTTTTATTTTTCTAGAATCGCTCATTGTATTGGTGCTTCGATAGTTAAAGTAGTGCCCTGGTTTACATGGCTATCTATATTTATTGATGCCATGATAGAATTTGCTCTATTAATCATACTGTTAATTCCAAAATCCATGGAGCCTTTTCCAATTTTTTCTTTATTAAATCCGACACCATCATCTTCAATTGTTAGAATTACGTTGGTTTCATGTTTAATTAATTGAATTGTTGCTTGCTTTGCCTCAGAATGTTTTAAGATGTTATTAATGGCCTCTTGTGTAATCCTGTAAAGATTGAATTCTGTTGCTGCACTAATTCTAGATTCCCCAAGGTTGTGGTAAAATGTAAATACAATAGTAGAAACTTCTTTTAAGCCTTCAATCATTCCTTCTACTGTTATCGTAAATCCAAAATCATCAATCGCCTTAGGCATGATATTGTGAGCAATACTCCTCGTTTCATTTATTGCTTCACTAATAAAATTAACTCCGGTATTGAATTTTTCAACAGCTTCAATGTCAAGACTAGAGACTTTATCGCGAATTGTTTCAAGATTAAGGAAAGCCGCAGTAAGGTTTTGACCAAGTCCATCATGAAGTTCATTGGCAAACCTTCGCCTTTCCATATCTTCCGATTCCATAATTTCGGTTAGTATCTTCTCTTCGTAATTTTTCTCTTCCGATTTATCTTGAACAATATCAATGAACCCAAGAAGTTCTCCATTATCTAATATCATTCTGGATTTAACATTAACCCAGATAACTTTCCCATCGATCAGTTTTAATCGATAAGTCATATCAAATTCATATGGGCTGATTTCCATTTTAGTTTTCCAAGTACTAAGAACATTGTCAATGTCATTTGGGTGAATGACGTCCAAATATTTAGCACTTTCTATATCTCCTAAAACAGTATTGGTAAGGTTAAAATAAATATCGTTCGCATAAACCAAATCGAGAGAGGTGTTGAAAATGTTAACACCTAGTGGGCAATAGCTGAAAGCCTTTTTTATTTCCTTTAATTTATCCAACCTGATAATTATTAATTATTTCAAAGTAAGCATAATACTGCCGATATCGCAAGTTGGGAGAAGTGAATTGTATATACTATATAATTATGCAAATAGATTCAACGGTATGTTTAATATTCGATTACTTCAAGAAATGAATTCTTAATTTCGGTTTTTAATTAGAAATGAACGGTACATCAAATAAAATAATTAGTAACTGGCTTTATATCGGAGCTGCTTTTATATTGCTCATATTAATTGTGGGAGGAATTACCAGGGTAACTGATTCTGGTTTATCTATGGTTAATTGGAAGTTGCTAATGGGCGCTGTACCTCCTTTAAGTGAAGAGAGTTGGATTGCTAAATTTGACGAGTATAAACAGTTTCCTGAGTATAAAGAGGTGCATAATCATTTTACGTTAACGGAGTTTAAATCAATTTTTTTCTGGGAGTATCTTCATCGAATGCTGGGAAGAACCTTGTCTTTTGTATTCCTAGTGCCATTTTTATTCTTCTTATATAAAAAGTGGCTCAGTAGAACTTTAGTGAAGAAACTCTTGGTCGTTTTTGTTTTGGGTGGTTGTCAAGGCTTACTGGGGTGGTATATGGTAAAAAGTGGACTTGTAGATCAGCCAGATGTGAGTCACTTCAGATTGGCCAGCCATCTAAGTTTAGCTTTTTTCTTGGTTGGTTATTGTTTGTGGTTAGCTTTCGATCTTCAATTTGAAAACAAAAGATTAGATGCGAATAAAGATTTTTCATTGCTTGCCAAATTAATTTTACTATTAATTTTTATTCAAGTTATTTATGGTGCATTTGTGGCAGGGTTAAATGCTGGTCGTATTTATACCACTTTCCCTATGATGGGAGATGTTTGGATAGCAGAAGGGGTCTATGCCAT
>JABSPR010000322.1 GCA_013214975.1 Flavobacteriales bacterium | reverse complement strand
TTTAAGAAGAATGTTTATTTCTTCTTTCATCTGGTCTAAGATTTGATTTTCATTCGCGACGTCTATCTGCGTGTATGCTTTTTCTATAATATCAGCACCTAAATTCGATGTCATAATAATTAGTGTATTTTTAAAATCAGCAACACGTCCTTTACTATCTGTAAGTCTCCCGTCTTCTAAAACTTGTAAAAGGATATTGAAGACTGCAGGGTGGGCTTTCTCTATTTCATCTAGTAATATAATTGAATAGGGCCTTTGCCTAATTGCTTCCGTGAGCTGGCCTCCTTCATCATATCCTATGTAGCCCGGAGGTGCTCCGATAAGTTTAGAGACAGAATACTGCTCTTGGAATTCTGTCATGTCTAATCTTGTTACTGCCTTTTCATCACTGAACAGAAGTTCTGCAAGTGCCTTTGCTAATTCTGTTTTGCCAACGCCAGTGGTCCCCATAAAGATGAAGGAACCAATAGGTCTTTTTGCATCTTGCAAGCCAGCTCTGCTTATTCGTATTGCATTCGAAACAGATTCAATCGCATGATCTTGGCCTATTACGCGCTTTTTGAGTTCGTCTTCTAAATGTAGAAGTTTTTCTTTTTCTGTTTCTATTAATTTGTTAATAGGAATGCCTGTCCATTTGGAAACAATATCTGCTATATCTTCACTGTCAACTTCTTCTTTTAGAAGTTGAGAATTCTGATCCTGGAGTAATTTCACCTTGTCCTTGTAGGTTTTGAATACTTCTTGCTTCTCTATTAAAATGCTATATCTAATTTCGGCCACCTTCGCTAAATCGCCATCTCGTTCTGCTTGTTCTGCTTCGAATTTTAAATCTTCTATTTCTTCCTTGAGGATTTGGATACCGTCGATGATATCTTTCTCTTCTTGCCATTTGCTTTTCATCGCATCTCTTTCTTCTTGAAGATTGGCTAGCTTCTCATTCAATGCAGAAAGCTTATTGTGATCCTTTTCTCTTTTTATTGCCTCCCTTTCTATTTCGAATTGTTTAATCTTTCGTTCTAGTTCATCTAATTCTTCGGGCATCGAATTGATGTCCATCCTGATTTTCGCACCAGCTTCATCAATTAGGTCAATTGCTTTATCGGGTAACTGACGATCGGAAATATAGCGTGTCGATAATTCCACGGCCGCTATGATTGCCTCATCTTTGATTCTTACTTTATGATGCGATTCGTACTTTTCTTTTAAGCCTCTCAGAATTGAAATAGCATCCAGTGTATTGGGTTCATTAATAAGCACTTTTTGGAATCGTCGTTCTAGTGCTTTGTCTTTTTCGAAATACTTTTGATACTCATTCAATGTAGTTGCACCAATTGCTCTAAGTTCACCTCTGGCGAGAGCCGGTTTTAATATATTGGCTGCATCCATAGCCCCTTCTCCACCACCAGCACCAACTAAGGTGTGTATCTCATCGATAAATAAAACAATCTCCCCTTCAGAGCTTATTACCTCTTTTATTACAGATTTTAGTCTCTCTTCAAATTCACCTTTGTATTTGGCGCCAGCTATTAAAGCTCCCATATCCAACGAGAAAAGCTTTTTTGAAATCAGGTTTTCAGGTACGTCTTTGTTTATTATTCGATGTGCAATTCCTTCAGCAATGGCTGTTTTACCTACACCTGGTTCCCCAATAAGAATGGGGTTATTCTTTGTTCTCCGAGAAATTATTCGAAGAACACGTCTGATTTCTTCATCTCTCCCAATAACAGGATCTAGTTTTCCATTCAATGCCATCTCGTTTAAGTTGACAGCATACTTCCCTAATGCGTCGTAAGTTTCTTCCGCACTTTGACTATTCACTTTTGCTTCTTTTCTTAATTCGTTAATTGCTTTGGTTATTTCTTTTTCGTTTACACCGGCATCCTTTAAAAGGTTTCCCGTACTATCATTAGAGTTAATTAACGCTAAGAATAGAAATTCGATTGAAATGAATTCATCTTTGTTCTCTTTGGCTAATTGTATTGCTCTCGTTAATGTTTGATTTGCATTAGGACTTAAATATTGATTTCCATTTTCCACTTTTGGAAGAGAGGAGGTAATACGGTCTAACGCAGACAATAGAATATTGTAATTGATTCCAGATTTTTTTAATAAAAACGGAACAGTACTCTTGTCAACCGAAAAGATTCCTTCTAGAATATGACTGTTCTCAATGCTTTGATGCTTCTTTTCGACGGTCAATTGTTGCGCCATTTGAATTGCTTCTTGAGATTTGGTTGTGAATTTATTAAGATCCATAGCTAGAGATTTAATGTTTGGTTCGAGAAGGTCAAAGAGTTTGCCACATTAGAAAAAGTCTAATTCTTTGTCAGGATGGCGCTTGCGTTGTAATAAGGAATGTCAATATGGCACTAGAAGTGCCTTTTGATACTATGAAGAAAATGTGTGTATTCGTTAGAATCTTTATTGAAAATTCCTTTAGAATCCAGTCGGTCTTGCCTTACAAAACCGGAGGCATGTAGAATAACATTGCCCTCAAGAATAATTCCCACATGGGTAATAGCTCCTTTAGGGTTGTTGAAGAAAGCTAAGTCTCCGGGTTGAGATTCACTTACCTCTTTTATTAGTGTTCCTTGAATTACTTGCTGTGATGCGTCCCGCTTTATTTTAATCCCACAAATCTTATATACCATTTGAGAATATCCAGAACAATCGATTCCGAAAATAGATTTACCACCCCATAAATAAGGAGCACCGGCATATATTTTAGCTATTTCTATTAACCTTTTGGGTTCAACCACACTTTTTGTTTCTATGTCGTTAGATAGAGTAAATTGAAGATCGGCGATTTTTCCTTGGCCATTTTTATATTGGGGGAGACTGCTTCCTATCGAAATGACAAAATTAACGGATGAAGTATCTAAAAGCGCAAGTTTACTAATCAATAGATTGTTCGTTGTCGAATTAACTTGAATAAACTCTTTTTCGCTAATTTTTCGAACTTGCTTTGCACAAATCCACCCTTCATAATCGTCGAAAGCAACTCTGATTTTTGTCCAGTTTTTTATTTCTTCTAGAATAGTATAGTGATCACCAAATAATAGCTGAGTGCACATTTCATGTATATCACCTGGGTTTGTCCTCACTGGGACAATACTTAATATGGTAATTCCATATTCCATCTTTACATTAATTCGATTACAATAGCTGAAGCACCACCGCCTCCATTACATATTCCCGCTACACCAATCATTCCTTTATTTTGTTTCAGAACATTAATCAATGTTACTATAATCCTAGCTCCAGAACAACCTAATGGGTGTCCAAGAGAAACGGCACCACCATTAACATTGACTTTAGCGGGATCTAAATTTAATAGTTGATTGTTGGCCAGAGATACAACAGAGAATGCTTCGTTAATTTCAAAATAGTCTACATCACTAATTGTTATCCTTGCCTTTTTTAGAGCAATCGGAATTGCTTTAGAAGGAGCTGTTGTGAAATTTACTGGTTCTTGAGCCGCATCAGCATGAGCTAATATCTTGGCTAGTGGTTTAATACCCAGTTCGTCTGCTTTGTCTTTACTCATAAGTACCAACGCTGCAGCGCCATCATTAAGAGTAGAGGCATTGCCAGCTGTTACCGTACCGTCTTTTTTGAATACAGTTCTAAGGTTTGGGATTTTTTCGAGATTGACATTTGTAAATTCTTCATCCGTATCAATGATTTTGGGATCACCTTTTCGTTGTGGAACTTCCACAGAACAAACTTCATCACCGAACTTTCCTTCAGACCATGCTTTAGAAGATCTTTGATAAGACTCTATTGCATAATTATCTTGATCTTTTCTGGATATGTTATTGTTTTCAGCACATAACTCTGCCGCTAAACCCATGTGGTTGCCATCGTATGCGTCAGTTAAACCATCGCTTACCAAGCCATCGATAATTTGTCCATTACCTAAGCGGTATCCATTCCTCACCTTGTCTAAGTAATAAGGAACTGCAGACATATTTTCCATTCCTCCAGCTACAACGATATCATTATCTCCTGTTAATATAGATTGTGCTCCAAGCATGATTGCTTTCATTCCAGAGGAACATACTTTATTGATAGTTGTGCATGGCACATTTTCGGATAATCCGGAAAGAATCGCGGCTTGTCGAGCAGGAGCTTGACCCAGATTTGCTTGTAATACATTACCCATTAATACTTCATCCACTTGATTGATATCGATTCCTGAAGAACTGACTGCTTCTCGTATTGCAAAAGAACCAAGTTTAGGAGCAGTTATGGATGAGAGATGACCACCAAAGCCTCCTATTGGAGTTCTTGTGGCCGAAACGATGTAAACTTCTTTCATAAGCTTTATTTAATGATGTTTATAATTAATCACACCACTTAGTTTCAAAGGTAAAAATTTTGAACAATTTTGTATTTGGTGAATATCATTACACTATTGGTTCAATAAAATGCTAAGGATGTATATTTGCCTGTAACGAACGATTTATGAAAAAGATATTCACTTACATCTCCGAAAGACACGAATCTATTTTTAGAATAGGGCTATTTATTTTGGCCACAGGATTTATAGTGTTTTTATTTCCTAAGGAAGGTAAGTTTAAGTACGAGTACCAAAAAGGACTTCCTTGGTCTCATACAGATTTAATTGCTCCATTTCCATTTGCTATTAATAAATCAGCAGATGAAGTAATCATTGAACAAAGTAATGCAAGGCTAGGAGCAAAGGATTATTTCAGAAGAGATAAAAATGGCTATGAAATG
>JABSPR010000321.1 GCA_013214975.1 Flavobacteriales bacterium | reverse complement strand
TCAAGAGCGGTGAGGAGTCGGAAATAATTCAGTGAGTTATCAACACTAAAAAAGCTTGCCAATTGTATTTTACTGAATTCCTTGTAAAAGAAGAAAGCCTTGATATGCTGTGATATCAAGGCTTTTCGTCTGCTCTCCCTCTAGGACTCGAACCTAGGACACCCTGATTAACAGTCAGGTGCTCTAACCAGCTGAGCTAAGGGAGAATCTTTTTCACCCTTTTCTTTCGAAAAAGGTTTGCAATATTAACCTAATTGTTCCGATAATCCAATACCCTACTAATTTTTTGTAGGTTTGCGCAAATCAAAAAAATATTGCTATGAGTTTATTGGTAGTTGGTTCTGTAGCGTTCGATGCAATCGAAACACCGTTCGGTAAAACAGATAAAATTATAGGTGGGGCTGGTACATACATTAGTCTGTCTGCATCGTACTTTACAAAGAGTATAAACTTGATATCGGTTGTTGGTGGAGATTTCCCAAATGAGACCTTAGAGATGCTTAATTCTAAAGGAATTAACACGGAAGGAATAGAAATTAGACAGGATGAGAAAACATTCTTTTGGTCTGGTAAGTATCACGATAATATGAATCAGCGAGATACAATTACAACTGAATTAAATGTATTAGAAACATTCGATCCAACAGTTCCAGATAATTACCAAGGATGTGATGTGCTTCTTTTAGGTAACTTATCTCCAGGGGTTCAGAAATCTGTAATCGATCGTTTAAATGATAAACCAAAATTAATTGTGATGGATACAATGAATTTTTGGATGGACATTATGATGGACGATTTAAAGACAACTATCGGAATGGTAGATGTGCTTTGTATTAATGACGAGGAGGCACGTCAGCTTTCAGATGAGTATTCGCTAGTTACAGCTGCGAAGAAAATTATGGCGATGGGTCCAGAATATTTAATCATTAAGAAAGGAGAGCACGGAGCGTTGTTGTTCCATGGAGATAAAATATTCTCAGCACCAGGTTTGCCGTTAGAAGAAGTATTTGATCCAACAGGAGCAGGCGACACGTTTGCAGGTGGATTCGCAGGTTATTTGAGCGCGCAATCGGAAATTAATTTCGATAACATGAAAAAGGCTATAATTTATGGTTCAGCTTTAGCCTCATTTTGTGTTGAAAAATTTGGGATAGAGAGAATAACAGACTTATCTAATGAGGATGTATCCAATAGAGTTGCTAAATTTAGTGACCTTATTGCGGTTGATTTATAGTTTTCGGCAAACAAATTTTGGTTAGGTATTAAGTTCATGAATAGATTCTACTTACTAGTAATTGTTCCGCTCCTAATAATAGGGGGATGTAGTAAGAGTATTGTTCAATTGCCACCAATCGAGGTTAAGCCGAATCTTGCTCAAAGCGAATTTGTAGTAGGCTACAAACCTTCAGCAAAAAAGGTAAACGACATTACCCACACTAAGTTAGAACTCAGCTTCAGTTACGATAAAAAAGAAGTTTATGGTATTGCAGAATTAACTGTTAAACCCCACTTTCTGGATGTTGCTCAACTTATTTTGGACGCCAAGTATTTTGATATACATAACGTGTCTTTACTCAATGAAGATGGAGTTACACAATCGCTAAATTTCGAATACGATTCGCTTAAGTTGACTATAGAATTAGATAGAAGTTATGCTGCGGAGGAGGAATATACTGTTCAAATAAAATATACTGCTCATCCACATGATGTAAAAGACGCTGCATCCCAACAAGGTCTATTCTTTGTTGACGTTGCTACAAGCAGTAAAAAGTCATATCAGATTTGGTCGCAAGGAGAAACCGAAATGGCTTCGTCTTGGTTTCCAACGAACGATAGGCCAAATGAAAAATATACCCAAGAAATTTATTTAACCGTTGATACAAATTTTACGACGTTATCGAATGGGTTACTTGTATTCACTGCGGATAATGGTAACGGTACAAAAACCGATTATTGGAAGCAGTTAAAGCCTCATGCACCATATTTAACGGCAATTATTATTGGTGACTTTGCAGTTGTTAAAGACGAATGGAAAGGCATAGAAGTGAGCTATTATGTTGAACCCGATTATGTGCAGTATGCAAGAAATATTTTTGGACGAACACCTGAAATGATCGACTTCTATTCGAAGAAGTTGGGCTACAGTTTTCCTTGGGAAAAATTTTCGCAAGTAATTGTAAGAGATTTTGAAGTCGCCTATGCTATGGAGAATACATCGGCTGTGGTAAACCATACAAATTTCCAGAAAACAAAAAGAGAACTTCTTGATGGGGACGACGATGCGACAATCTCTCATGAGTTATTTCATCATTGGTTTGGTAACTTGGTTACTGCAGAATCATGGGCAAACCTCTCCTTAAACGAGTCTTTTGCTACTTATGGAGAATATCTTTGGTTCGAGCACGACAAAGGAATGGATGCAGCAGATTATCATCTCAGTAAAGATCTTAAGCGTTATATAAGTGGATCTAAAAGTGAGATACACGACCTCGTTTGGTTCGATCATCCTCATCGAAAAGATATGTTTGACGTGCATTCTTATCAGAAAGGAGCGTGTATTTTACATATGCTTAGAAACTATCTTGGCGACAAAGTCTTCTTCGCATCGTTAGAACATTATTTAACCGAAAATGAATACCAAGATGCAGAAGTTCATCATTTAAGAATGGCTTTTGAAGAGATAAGTGGCGAAGACTTAAACTGGTTTTTTAATCAATGGTTTTATGGTAAAGGTCATCCGGAATTAAAGATTACATACAGCTACGATGAGCAAAAGAAAAGTCAAATTGTATATATAGATCAGGAACAGGATTTGGCTGTCAATGGGATCTATAGATTACCTATCAAAATCGATATATACCATGATGGCAAGGTGGATTCGTTCAAAGTAGTAATTGACAAGGTGAAGAACAGGTACAGTTTTGATGTAGCGACAAAACCAGATCTGGTGAATGTAGATGCGGATAAGATGCTGCTTTGTGAGAAAGAAGACGCAAAATCAAAAGAGGAGATTGTTTTTCAATATTACAATGCACCTAAATTTATTGACAGGCTAGAGTCTATTAAAGACTTATACAAATCTTATCAGGACGATGAAGTATCTCAGAAAGTATTTGTTGATGCTTTAGATGATTCATTTTGGAAGATTAAGTTGAAAGCATTGACCTATGTGAATGACAGCTTGTCTGTTTCGAAAATTTCTTTGAAAGAAAAAGTGATTCAGATGGCGCAACACGATTCGGAATCTTATGTGAGGGTATATGCATTAAATCATCTAGCAGATTACTATAAAGGAGATGCAGATATTAGTGCAATGCAAGAGCAAGCTTTAAACGACAGTTCTTTTTATGTAAATAAAACAGGCCTAATTAATATTTTGAATGAAGACGAAAAAAAGGGACGGAGCTTAGCAAAAAGATTTGAAAAGGAAGGCAATAGTGAAGTGCTGATTGGTCTTTCAAACTTTTATTCTGAGAATGGTACTATAGAAGACAATGAGTTCTTTATATCCACCATGAAATCGATCGATACGTATAGCAGAGAGTATTTGATTGGTAACTATGCTTTGTATTTAACCGGGATAAAAAATGATTCCGTTGTTAAGCTGGCAATTCCAATTCTTGAATCGATTTCTCGGGAAGATAATTTAGATGACAATAGACTGGCTAGTTTATTAGCCCTAAAAGACCTTGAGTGGCATTATGTTGACGTTGAGAAAAGCGGTAAGGATAAAGAAGAAGCGACCTATTTAAAGAAGAAGATTGCGGAGATCATAGAGATCTCTTTGAAGGAAGAAAAAGACAAAGAGGTAATATCAGAATATGAAAACTATATTCTGTTCGAAATTAAATAGAGAGAGTTATTCTTTTTGGTTTTCGTAGCCACTGTCTATCCCTAGATTGGATTCGTCAGCAACATTAAATGCAAGTCGATCGCACGCCTCGTTATAAGGATTGTCGGCATGTCCCTTTACCCATACGAACTTCACATTGTGCTTAGGATAAATCAATAGAAATCGTTGCCAAAGGTCAACATTCTTTTTACCCTTAAAATTTTTCTTTTGCCAATCGAATACCCATCCTTTGTTTACAGAGTCTACCACGTACTTAGAATCGGAATATATGGTAACATCTTGATTAGGATTTTTAAGTGTTTCTAAAGCTGCAATTACACCTAAGAGCTCCATTCTATTATTAGTGGTAAGTCGGAAACCTTTGGCTAATTCTTTTCGATGGCTTCCCGACATCATAATAACACCATACCCACCGTTACCAGGATTCCCTTTTGATGAGCCATCGGTGTAAATGGTGATTTTGGCCATCTAGATGCTTTTAAGAAACTTTTCTATTTGTTTTGGAAAGTTAGCATGCTCCAGGTCAAGAACTCTTGCGGCTAACTCTTCGGCTGTGTCGCTTTCTAACACTTCACATTTTTTTTGGAAAAGGATCTCGCCTTCATCGTACCTTTCATTTACTAAATGAATAGTAATTCCAGAGGCCGTTTCTTTAGCGTCAATAACAGCTTGGTGCACATTGGCTCCATACATACCATAACCGCCAAATTTTGGTAATAGGCTAGGATGAATATTTATTATTCTATTTGAAAAAGCTTTTAGAAGGTTATCCGGCACCTTCCATAAAAACCCTGCCAGTACAATCAAATCAATTTTACGCTGCGTTAGCTTAATTCTAATAATAGAAGATTCGTAAAATATTTCTTTATCGATTATATAATGATCGATGTCATTTTTAGCTGCATGGACGATTACGCCTGCCTTTCTTCTTGTAGAAATTACGAAGTCAACCTTAACATTATTCTTTATTTTGAAATACTCAATAATGGCCAAAGCATTGGACCCAGAGCCGGAAGCGAAAATTGCGATTTTTGTCATAATAAGGTGTAAAGATATCTGCTTTAGAATTATCATAGCGAAAGCAGTCAGATATAGTTATGCACAATAAAGAAGAGAGATTTTGAATCATTTTGTTTTTACACTAATCTTTTCTTTATTTGCAGCCTTAAACACAAAAACAATATTATGTCAGATCAGGCTTCAAAAGTAATATCTATTATAGTAGATAAGTTAGGAGTAAGTGAAAGTGAGGTAACTCCAAACGCAAACTTTACTAACGATTTAGGTGCCGATTCCTTAGATACAGTAGAGCTTATCATGGAATTTGAAAAAGAATTCAATATTGCTATTCCAGACGACGAAGCTGAGAAAATCGGTACAGTTGGAGAGGCTATAGACTATATTGAGAAG
>JABSPR010000320.1 GCA_013214975.1 Flavobacteriales bacterium | reverse complement strand
CTAATGAATCATGAGAAATTCCTCCTGATGCATTTCGATGTCCGCCCCCGCTAAAGTGTGCACCAGAAAATTCATTTGTTGCAAAATCTCCTGTAGATCTAAATGATATCTTAACTACATCGTGAAATACAATAAAGAAGGCTACAAACCTAATACCATGTATCGACAAGCCGTAATTCACAAAGCCTTCTGTATCTCCTTTTTCAAAATTATGACTATCCAATTCTTCCTGGCTTAAGCTCATGTATGCAGTATTGAATTCTTTCCGAACAACCAACTTCTCACTTAAACAGAATCCAAGTAACTTAACCGTATCCTCTTTAGCCGCACCAAATATTTTATCGCCTATCTCAGCATTACTAACTCCCTTTCTTATCAACTGAGCAGCTACCTCATGGGTTTCTGGTGTAGTACAAGAGTATTTGAAAGAACCGGTATCTGTCATAATACCTGTATAGATACAAGTAGCAATATCATTATTAATAATCTCATCTCCTGTAAGGTCTACTATTAGATCGTAGATCATTTCGCAAGTAGAGCTTTTTAAAGGTTTAGAAATGATATGATCCGGAAAAGAATCAGGATCTCTGTGGTGATCGATAACAACCTTAATAGTATTTGATGCCTCTGCACTTGGCGCCAGTTTAAATAACCTTTTCAAGGCGTTAAAATCAAGGCAAAAAAGAACATCTGCCTTTTTCATGATCTTTTCGCAGTGAGATCTATTATTTAAATGAACATGTATATCCTGATATCCCGGCATCCAACGTAAAAACTTTGGAGCATCATCTGGGATTATCACATCTACATTCTTGCCTATTAATTTCAAGTAATGGCATAGCGCTAATGCTGAGCCAATAGAATCTCCATCAGGAGCACCATGACTTGTAACAACAATGTGTTTGCTATTTTCTATGACATCTTTTATGTCTAAAATTACCTGATCTTCCATTCCCATATATTCTTTATTAAGTAACAAAAGTAATTTTATTAAAAGCTCTTTAACTGCTTATGTCGGAAATTAATTAATTTCGCCAAAAACATAATAGCACATATACAATGACAACTAACAGAACTTTTACAATGATCAAACCTGACGGTGTTGAAAATGGTCATATTGGAAATATATTACAAAAAATTGTTGAAGGCGGATTTAAGATCGTGGCAATGAAATACACGCAACTTTCTACTGAAAAAGCTGGAGCATTTTACGAAGTACATAAAGAGAGACCTTTCTATAATGATTTAGTATCATATATGTCTTCTGGTCCTATCGTTGCAGTTATTCTTGAAAAAGAAAATGCAATTGAAGATTTCAGAACTTTAATTGGTGCTACTAACCCAGCAGATGCTGCAGAAGGTACAATCAGAAACTTATATGCTACTTCAATTGAGGCTAATGCGGTACATGGATCTGATAGTGATGAAAACGCTGCAATCGAAGGAAACTTCCATTTCTCCACTGAAGAGATATTTTAATCTATCGGAATTCGATTTTATCGATTATTTCCGATCCTGCTTCTTCATTGAGCATGTCAATGATTTTTGTTTTGTTGTAAGATAACTCTTGCCGCAAAACGGCCGAGTCTAACTTTACCACCAGCTTTTTACTAATTATGTAAAGGTTGGTGGTATGTTTAGCAATCATATCACCAACAACAGACTCCCAAGAACTTATTAAGTTTACCTCTTTTAGCTTACCATCTAGTCCATTGGTTTGCATTACTTGAGTAAGTAATGAATTTAAGCTTCGAGCATTCTTTTTAATCATTCTTACTTTCTTCTATCTGATTATTACTTACGGAAAACATTCTACAAGCTATATTGTGCTCACTAAGTAACTTTTCTATTCTTAGCCTATTCGTATCGGTTATAAAAACCTGACCAAAATTCCCATTACACGTTAATTTAAATAACGAGCTAATTCTATTGCTATCCAATTTATCACATATATCATCCATCAACAACACAGGAACAGAACTAGATCTTTCCTTAAGGTAGTCAAACTCAGCAAGTTTTAAGGCCAAGAGAAAAGATTTTTGTTGACCTTGTGAACCATATTTCTTAATTAGATAGCCATCTATATTAAAATTCAAGTCGTCTTTATGAATCCCAACAGTAGAATAACCAACCATTCTATCTTTTGAAACGGCATTAAGTAACAGATCACTAAAATTACTATCTGTTACTTGAGAAGTATAAGCAAGAGATACTTCTTCCTTCTCACCGCTAATTAAATTGTAGTACTTTTTAAAAACAGGAATAAAGTTCTCTATAAAGGATATTCTATGCGCATTAATTTTTAGCCCTAAATCAACCAACCGATCATCCCAAACAGATAGTTCTTCTTGACTAAAATAATTTCGCTTGAAAAATATTTTCAGCAGAGCATTTCTTTGAGCTAGCACCTTATTATAGCTCATCAATAAAGATAAGTACTCCTTATCTAGCTGGCATATTATACTATCGACAAATCTTCTTCTTACCTCACTCCCTTCAGTAACCAACGACATATCTGCCGGAGATATAATTACTAATGGCAACAAGCCAATATGATCGGCTAATTTTCCGTAAGCCTTTTTATTCTTTTTGAACTGCTTCTTTTCTCCCTTCTTAACGCCGCAATATACCTTTATACTTTTGTCTTCTTTCGTGAACTGCCCTTGAATCACAAAGAACTTTTCATCGTGTCGAATATTTTGAGAATCTACCGGATTAAGAAAGCTTTTACAAAACGACAAGTAATAAATTGCATCAAGCAAGTTTGTTTTGCCTTCTCCATTATCACCAACAATCGTATTAACGTTCTTCGAAAACGCTATTTCTAGTTCTGAATAACTTCTGAAATTAATTAAGGATAATTGATCGAGATGCATACCTTGATAATTGAGCAAGTACAAATTTAGGCTTTATGCCCCTAGAAATATACTCTCTTAGTGGTTATTATGTCAGCAATTTTACCCATTTATTAACTAATATAATTTACTTTTGCACTTCAAATTAGCCAATAACAAATGAGCGAAAAAGAAGATATAGCCTTAGCGGCAGAAGAAGGACATAGCAAAACAGAGCAATATGTCGAAGACAATAAAAACAACATTAGTGTAATAATTGCATGTGGTGTTGTAGCGATAGTTTTATACTTCGCTTACTTTAATTGGTATATTCCAGAGCAAGAAAACGAAGCTCAAGCGCAAATGTTTATCGCTGAAACTTACTTTCGTTCTGACTCATTGAACAAAGCAGTTTATGGTGATGGGAATTACGTTGGATTCGTTGATATTATCACAGATTACAGCGGCACCCCTAGTGCTAATCTAGCAGAGTATTATGCAGGGATATCATTCCTAAACTTAGGAGAATTTGATCTCGCGATCGAGCATTTAAAAAACTTTTCTTCCGACGACTTTATTGTAAAGGCAGTTGCTCTTGGTGCAATTGGTGATGCAAACATGGAATTAGGTAGAGCAGACGATGCGCTTAGTAGTTATTTAAAAGCTGCGGATCATAACAAGAATAAACTAACTGCTCCGATGTACTTATTAAAGGCAGGAATGGCTGCAGAAAATTTAAGTGATATGAGTCAAGCAAATAGTATTTATACTAGGCTTAAAACTGACTTTCCTGATTCTAAAGAAGGCAAAGAAGCTGTAAGATATCAAGCTAGAGCAAGTGTTAAAATGAACTAATTCTGTATGTCTAGCGCAAATCAAAATCTTTCCGATCACAATACAGAATATATTCCTTCAGGAAAGGGAATGAGAATCGCTTTTGTAGTTTCAGAATGGAATCCCAAAATAACTGGTGCCCTTTTACAAGGTGCCATTGATACATGTGTCAAACACAAAGTTTATGAGCATGATTTAGATGCTGACATGAATGCTGTAGTACACTATGTTCCTGGAACTTTCGAATTACCTATGGGAGCCAAAATGGTAAGAAGATCAGCTATTTACGACGCTATTATCTGTATTGGATGTGTAATTCAAGGTGAAACGAAACACTTCGATTTTATCTGTTCTTCTGTGGCTAGTGGCATTCAGGATGTACAACTAGGAAATAACACACCAACTATATTCGGCGTGCTAACCACAAACGACCTACAACAAGCAATCGACAGATCTGGAGGAAAGTACGGTAACAAGGGTGATGAAGCTGCTATTACTGCTATTAAAATGTTTGATCTAGAGAATAAATTAGACCTTTAGCCTCCCATAGATAGGGATTTCTATTGTACCTCTTCAAGAGTTACATCCATTTGAATATTCTGAAATTCCATTTTATTAGAAAAAGATAAATCTTCTCTTTTTAACTTATGGTCATCCGCTTCAATTTCCATGTAGTATTTTTTCTTTGGATCTAGGATTGCAATGTATTTACCTGATTTCTCATTAGGTCTGTAGATACCAACAATTTCCTCTGTGCTTGCATTTATTATAGTAATAGATGCCGAGCTAAGATCTTTACTACTTTCATTCCGAATAGTACCTTGTACAAATACTAGATTAAAGGCATTACCCGGCATATCTATTTTATACAAATCAGTCTCCCCCATTCCATCCGATTTTTGGGTAGAGTAATATCCTCGCTTACCATCCGCAGAAAGCACAAAATACATATCATTATCTACCGTATTAATTGGATATTTTAGATTTTCAGGCTTCGACCAAGTGGTATCATTTATTCTTTCCGATGAAAAGATATCAAACCCTCCCATGTTATTATCATGTCCTTCAGAACTAAAATATAGCGTCTTTCCATTAGGATGAATAAACGGACCATCTTCATCTAAAGGAGTATTAATTCCAGGTCATAGATTAATAGCTAATCCCCATTCTCCATTTGGCAACAACTTT
>JABSPR010000319.1 GCA_013214975.1 Flavobacteriales bacterium | reverse complement strand
TTTTTTTTCTCGCTTGTATGGAAGTTTTGTAATATTGGGTGAAAGTACTATTTTGTCTTGATCGGATGAGGCTAAAAAGTAGAAGTCGATGGCGCAATATTTGGCCATTGATTGAATGCCACGGACTTCTCTACTACTGTTGATAGTGAATGTAGATAGAACACAAATATTGTTTTTCATACTCGAAATGCTGAAGTAAATTTAAACATACTGATTTCAATTTGTTGAATATTAATCATTCATTATTATATAGTTAGTGACATAGTTGATTTTGTATTAAATTAGGTCTATCGATTCGCAAAGTCTTGCGAACAGAATGTTAATGAAAATGAGATCTGCAAAAAATATTATTCTGTTATTTTTTCTCCTGTCAAACGTTACCCTTATAGCGCAAGTAAAGTATGATAAGGAAACGAAAAACTCATTGGCTGAGGCTGACTATTATATGGAGCTTGGTAATTATTTTAAGGCATTAACAGAATTGCGTAATGTTCATGAACATGATCCAGAATCGGCTACAATAAATTTTAAAATAGGAAAGTGTTTAATTGAATTAAAAGGGGATGAAAAGGAAGCTGTTGAGTTTCTCGAGCATGCTGCGAAAGAAGGGCATAACGAATCAAATTTTTATTTAGCTCAATGTTACCATTCGGAAAGTAGGTTTGATGACTGCATTAGCAGATTAACGCAGTACAAAGGCTTTCAAGGAGAGAAAAAATACGTGGATTCAATTGTTAACCGGAAAATAAGAATTGCGAAATATGCCAAGAAGTTAACAGATAATCCAATTGATGTTGAAGTATTGAATATGGGAGAGAAAGTAAACTCTACGCATTCTGATTACGCACCATTAATAAATGCCGACGAGTCAATCCTCATATTCACATCTAGACGTGAAGGTAGTACAGGCGGGAAAGTAGATTACTATGGAGAGTTCTTTGAGGATATTTATATATCAAGAAAAGAGAAGGAAACGTGGTCTGTGCCGGAGAGATTACACATGGAGGTTAATAGTGATTTACACGATGCAGCTGTTGGTTTATCTGCAGATGGCAATACTTTAATTATATATCGCGCAAATAAAAATGGACAGGGAGGAAGTTTGTACGAAAGTGATTTTGTAGGTGCAGATTGGTCATCTCCTTTATTACTCGAAAAAAATATTAACAGTAAATATGTAGAGACAGGTGCAAGTCTTTCTGCCGATGGGAATATCATGTATTTTGCAAGTAACAGGCCTGGAGGTTATGGAGGGTTAGATATCTACCGCGTTAAAAAAATGGATAATGGTAATTGGAGTGTGCCTTATAATTTGGGCTCCCAAATAAACACTCCGTATAACGAATTGCCAACTTTTGTAGATTCTGATGATCATACCTTATACTTTCAATCTAAAGGGCATAATACAATGGGAGGCTACGATATATTTGGTTCTGTAATAGACGATAATGGGAAATGGAATATTCCTGAGAATCTGGGATATCCGATTAATACTGTTAATGATGATTTGCATTTCGAGATCTCATCAGACGGGGAGAGGGGGTATTATTCTACCGTTTCTTCTTCGGGAAGAGGAGACCAGGATATTTTTATTATTAGAATGCCGTATCCTTTTAGGTTGCTAACAGTGGTTAAAGGAGTTTTGACATCCGCAGGTGATAATCATTCTCCAATTAAAGGAAAGGTAATAGTTAAGGATAGTGAGGGAGCTAGGCATGGGGAGTATAAAACAAATATTTTAACAGGTAAATATTTAATGATTCTTAATCCCGATGTGGATTATTCGATAACTTTTGAGGCAACGGGCTACGTGTCTAAAACGGTTGAGCAGTATTACAAAAAGTCGGATGAAGTTAAATCAGCCGTTTTGAATATTGAATTAGAAAGAGAATAATTACTCTTCCTTAAAGTCAATTATTTCAGGCTTGCAAAGTTTGATTTTCTAAAAGCATCAAGCATAGTAGATTTGTCTTCCAGATTATCATATGTCAAAATTACTTCTAGTAGTTTGTCATTAATTATTTTGAGGTAGATGATTTGGCTATAGAGAGGTTTGTTTTTTCGTGATACCAAATCAATATTTAGTCTGTTAAAGTTAACACCGTTTATAGTGTCAATACTAGAGGTTATAATTGCTTCTTTCAATTTCATAATGCCGAACCCCTTGGAAAGGATTTGAGAATAGTAAACGATTAATTCTTTTTCGGATACAACTCTATTAAAAAAAGACATCGATTCCATATTGCTAATCATGCAATTCCATTTGTCTTCCTCACCTTTATATATTCCAAGAAGGTGAGTGAAGTCAGGTCTAAGATCTTGATACATATATCGAGCAAGAGTTACGTTTGTCCACCTTTCTCTATGTGTTCTGGGTATAGATTTCCAGTCTTTAGGAATCGCCATCTTCCATTCAAGTTCTTGATTATGATAGATTCCGTTTTTTATATCGGTGCTATCAAAATTTGAATTACATGAGTATAATGTAATTGATATTGCTAGAAGGTAGAGATGTAGTTTATTCATTTACTTTCAAGCATCATCTCAAATAAAGGATTCTCCGCACCGAACCCCATTTTCTCTTTGTTCAGAAGGCTTACTTCGCCGTGCTTATTCACAATTGTAAAGGCCCAAAATAAAATTGAAACGAGAATGCTGAAAATTGTGATTCTTAAATAAAAAGATTTGAGGCTCAAAGTATGCTTGGTTGTTGAATTTACATTGCCCTAAAATTATCTATTATTGCATTAAGAATCAACTTGTAATATTTAAATGACAATATTTTCGTGCTAAGTAAAATTTCAAAAAAATATTTAATTCTTGCTTTCGTAGAGGGATTTGCTGTTATGGCGGTGGAGATGTTTAGTGTTAGAATTATTTCTCCTTTTTATGGTTCTTCACATACACTTTGGACATCGGTTCTTGCAAGTACTTTGTTTGCTTTGGCGATAGGTTATTTTGCTGGTGGTTATTTAGCCAAGGGCAAGGATGAACCTAATCGGATTCTTCTTCATCTTTTACTTGTGGCGTCGCTGTTCATAGTTGGAATGACGTTTTATTCTAACTATTTAATGCTGTTTTTTTATGATTATGGTTTCCTATCTGCCGTAATATTGAGCCCTTTAACGATTCTTATATTTCCTTTGATGTTTTTGGGTTGTACATCGCCAATTATTATAAAAGCGAGTAGTGTTAATGAGAATTTAACTGGAAAGGTATCAGGAATTATTTTTACTATTTCTACAATGGGAGGAATACTTGCCTCATTCCTTTTTGGTTTGATAATAATTCCCAATTTCGGAGTAGCTATTCCTGCCACAGTTCTTGCTGTCTTCGTTTCTACTACAGCACTTATCCTATTGTATAAGAGCGAGCGGATTGTAATATTGATACCTTTTATAGTTGGGCTGTTAGGTATAAGTCTTTATGTGGTGAGAGAAAATGTAAGGCCTAAGTTATATGGTGCACATGAGGTAGAAATGGTTGCAGAAGGAGTTTTAGGTCAGATTAAAGTAGTGAAGACCAGGTTTTTTGATGGAAACGATAAAAAGAGAATGGTTGTTAATAATGTTGCTCAAACCAATTGTGCAATGATTGATGGGGAGGCAGTTTCATATTGGAGTTATCCGCATTTAATATCAATTTTCGGAAGTGTTATAGATGAGGGATCTGATGCTCTAGTTCTGGGGTTTGGAAGCGGAAGCAATGTAAGTGAGCTTCAGAAAAGAAATTTTAAAATTGATGCGGTTGATTTAGACAAAAGACTCCTTCAGATAGCTAAAGATCATTTTAATTTCAAAGAAGACAAGCATAATTTTATTGTCGACGATGCTAGACACTATGTACAAGTCACGGATAAAAAATACGATCTAATTGTAATGGATGTGTTGAAAGGTGAGGTACAGCCAAATTATATGCTGTCGATTGAAAGCTTTATGGCCCTGAAGAATGTGATGAAAGAAAATG
>JABSPR010000318.1 GCA_013214975.1 Flavobacteriales bacterium | reverse complement strand
GGCTGAATAAAGGCACCGGATTGATCTATAATATCGTGCATTTCGTTTGGTTGTAGAAAACCGAAGTGCTTTATTTTATTGTGAATTACACGCTGCTCGTAGGCATCTCCTGTACCAACACACCACAACTCCCAATCGGGAAACGAATTTGTAACACTCTTAAATGCTTCCCAAAGCTCAAAAATGCCTTTATGTTGTGTATACCTTCCAACGTATAAGATGCGCTTCGGATAAGACTTCTGTTTCGCCTCTGTACTTCTTTCCCCAATCTTCTCGAACAGATCGACATCGGCGCTATAAAACCCCTCACTTATCTTCCCACCGAAGCCTAACTTCTCCGCAAACACTTTCTGTAGTTTTCCTGGGACCCATGCATGCGAAAATATTCTCTTGAGGTAAATAGGAGAAATCAACGACGCAAAACGTTGTCGGAGGTTTCCCTCCCAATGGTTATCAATTATAAGAACTGTTGGGATCTTTCCCTTGAAGCTTTTGGTAATCTCCAAATAATCTTTATCAAGCCAACCGCTGGTAACTATTACATCGGCTCCAAAAGATTCTATTTCTTCTTTTATTGCCTCAACAGATACACCAGATCTGTCTTTTATTTCACAGTTCGCAATAGAATCAAAAACGAAAGGCGCCTCCGAATTTATGGGCCAGCGGTATATGAGAAGTTCATTACCCTGTTCGCAAAAGGCTTTAAAACAAGCTAAAGAATAACCGGCTAACTCAGAATAAAGAAATACTGCCTTCAAATTAATTGTTGGTTGATGCTTACAATAAAATTATCCCTTTTTTCTAAAAACGAACTCAACAGTAGCTCCTTTGCTGAACAAAGAATCCACTGCATCCATCAATATAAATAGTGGAGCGGAAAGTTTAAAAAACAAATTTTGCAATAATAAGTTCAACGACGAATACTCTTTCACATATTCCTTATTCCCTTTTAAGGACTCGTATAATACTTCCCTTTTCTTAAAAAGTTTGTTTAGCAAGCTCTGCTGAAAACCAAATGGATTATATTCAATTGAAAAATATCTTTCTCTAACTAATTCAAAACCATGTGCTTTCATTATGGCTTTAAACAGTTTTGGTCTAAAGAAAAACAGATGCCGAGGAGGATCTAAATGAAGCCAGTCTCCTTTAAAAAATCTGCTTTGAAAGCTATCTATGTTTGGAAACGACATAACCACTACTCCGTTTGGCTTAATAATATTCGACATTATCTCTAATGTCTTGGCCGGTTCGGTAAGGTGTTCAAATACATGAAACATCGTTATTGCATCAATACTATTTTCCTCGAAATCTGAAGATTCAAGAGTACCCCGTTTAAGGTTCAAGCCTTCTATTCGTTCCGCTCTATCCGCAGATCCACCTTCCATCTCGATACCCTGTATATCAAAATTTCCTTCTTCTTTTACAAACGATAAAAAGCGACCATTTCCACAACCGATGTCTAAAACTTTGCCTCCCTCAACTGTATTTTTAGCTACAAGCTTGGCCCTTTGTCTTCTAAAATAATCGAGCATTTTTTCAATGAGGCCTTCGTTGAATTTTTCTTCCCCTTCTCCATAGTAGCTCTCATCGTAAGCTTGAGCTAACAATTCATCATCTGGGGCAGGAGTTAGAAATACAGCTTCACATTGGTTGCATTCTCTCAGAGTATAGTCATTTCCAAAAGTATCGTACGTACCATATAGCTCAACGCTATCGGTAGTTTTACAATATGTACAAGGTGTATTACTCACTAACTTTGGTCTACCGTTTTATATATAGAATTAACTTTGCTAAGCCCAAATCTATCTCTTTATAGTGTTCAAGCCCTTTATTCTCCGATCCTTTTTTCAAATGTAATCTCCTGTTCCTAAACTTTAAGAACAGCTGCCAAAATCGAACACAAGATGATGACGATAGAAAATTTTATATTTACTACACATTCATATTTCTAATCAAAACCTTATGAGCACCAACCTGACCTATTTACTTCTCCCGATTGCTTTAATATTTAGTTCCAGTTTGTACGCGCAAGAATCGGAAAAACAGTTTTTTCCAGAGAACTCTATTATTGGTGTTTCTACTGAAGCGAGAAGTTACTTTTCTAGCTTTTCGGATTTCACCGAATCCTTTTCTTTCACAAAGGTTATTGGAAACAGATTAGAAATTATTCTTAACCCTTATGGGCATTCCAAGAATAACAACGATGACTGGAACAGGCAAAGTGAAACTATCTTAGGTACATATCTCGGTTTAAATAT
>JABSPR010000317.1 GCA_013214975.1 Flavobacteriales bacterium | reverse complement strand
CATATTCATCATTAGTCCATGGCGTAACCTCGCTCCAACTAATTGTTAGCTGATTATCTGCAGAGTCTGTAGATAAAAAGACGGAAGGTGCCGTTTCTGTATTTCCAATTTTATACTCTTCACTTCCACCGATATCATAAAACTCAATCATATATTGATAGGTTAGACCTGCAGTGTTAAGATTAATATCTCTAAAAATAGTATCTGTTAACGACGAGATATTTCCTATCAAATCGAAAGCACCACCCGACGATCTATAGATTCTATATTCAAAGGGCCCATCAAATTGATCCAGTTTAATTGGCATCGACCATATTACATCAATCTCCCCCAATGTTTCATGAGTAATTTCTACACTTACATGTGTTATTATCGGTACATCTCTTTTTAACTCTGTACATGATTCATTAGAAACAAAACTCTCAGCACCATCTGCAAATACCGCAGTTACGACATAGCAATAATGTGGTCCGTGTAGTACATCGTCGTAATCAGAATAATACGTATTCGATAAACCATCAATTGTGGCAATTAACACATAACCTGTATGTGCAGGCACCCCCACTTCACATGTATCTGGAATAAAGTTGGCTGAATCAATTCTTCTATATATGTTATAGCCAATCGCATTTGAACATGGACTTATATCCCAGTTCAAGTTAATTTGGCTGCCGATTGCAACAGCCATAAGATTTTCGGGTGCTGGCGCTAAAACAGAAATACTGAAGGTATTAAGACCTACTAATTCTGGGTGTCCATCATCCTCAGCTCTCAGGCTAACGGAGTAAGGTTGATTTCGCACATGGCCACAGCTAGTTTGCCAAGTAAAATTGGTTTCTACTTCTTGATATTCATTTGTCTCTATAAGAACGGCTGGGTTATTCACCATAAAAGGCCCTCCAGATCCGCCAAGAATAACCCAATCTTCATTCGGGTCGATGGCTCGAATCCTTAAATCAGTAAACTCACCTGCCTCGATGCAAAAATCATCTACTGGGTCTATTACAGGGGGTTCATTGTCCGATCTCTCTACAAAAATCTGCATGTCTCTCGTAACGGCACCCATTAAAGTACCATTCCTCCATTCCTCAATGAGTATCGCAATATTATATTCTCCTTCAATTTGAGGGGCATCCCAAACTAGATCTCCAGTAATAGGATCTATGGTAAGTGAGTTAACACTCGTTGCAGGGTGAGTATCTGGATAAGTATACCCGGCTACATCGGTCCCGAATGCTTGCTTACTTGGAATGAGCCTATAGGATATACTATCGCCTTCCACATCGTAGGCACCTACATTATGATTAAAAATTTGATTTACCACCGCATGATCTAAAGGTGGGTTTAGTAGAACTGGAGAATTGTTATTTCCAAGAAATGAATTAATGTGAAGAGTAGATTCGATATAAAACGGAACATCATCCGAAGAAGGGATATTAACTACTCCTGCATTTCTATTTGGGTCATTGATAGAAATAGTGAAATTACCTGGACCAGAATATGTATGTGTTAAAATGTAAGTGCTTCTTCTAACATTTTCCTCATTGCTAAGGTTAGCAACTGAAGTTCTTTGTATTTCTTGCTGAGTACCATCGCCCCACAGAATATCAAGAAATTCTCTATCTACATTGTCGATAGAATCTCCAATAATATATTTCGTGTAAATAATTACGGTGGCCTCTATCTCTAGCTGACTAAGTGTTCTGTATGTGATCTCTCCGGCCCTATTATGCGTTCCATAGGAATCAAATACTCCCAGAAAAAAAACACATGCTATGGATACAAATAATTTCATTGAAACACTTCTGTCCAAATAACATTATTTGGAGCATTTTATTTTACGTATGCAACATCGATACGTTGTATTCGATCAAAAATCACACCACTTGATCTTCCATTTCTAACGGTAGATCCCGATATGTATACTCTTGAGTTCTTAGCTGCGGTGTAAATCCAGCTTCTCTAATTGCCTCTTGAATACCGCTTGCACTAAATCGATGTGGAGCGCCCGCTGCAGAAACAACATTCTCCTCAATCATAATAGATCCGAAATCGTTTGCTCCGCCATGTAAACATACTTGAGCAACTTCTTTACCAACCGTTAACCAAGAAACACCAATGTTCTCAAAGTTTGGTAACATAATTCTACTCATCGCTATCATACGGATGTATTCATCTCCAGAAACACTATTCTTAACACCTTTAACATTTAGCAACAAAGTGTCCTCATCCTGAAATGGCCAGCCGATGAATGCAATAAATCCTTTTGAATCTTTAGGTTTCTCGTCTTGTACTTCCCTTAGTAAAACCAAATGTTCAAACCTTTCTTCAATTGTTTCAATGTGACCAAACATCATGGTTGCCGAACTTGTCATGTTTAGTTGATGCGCAGCTCGCATAACATCTAACCACTCTCCACCCGTGCATTTCCCTTTTGAGATCAACCTTCTTACCCTATCGTTTAAAATTTCTGCTCCAGCTCCAGGAATCGAATCCATACCAGCTTCTTTCAATTCCTCTAAAACTTTTGTGTGCGATAATCCTTCCAACTTGCAGATGTGTGCAATTTCAGGTGGTCCCAAAGCATGTAATTTAATGTCTGGGTACATCTTTTTTATTCCTTTAAAAGTGTCCACATAAAACTTAAGCCCGAGATCTGGATGATGTCCACCTTGTAATAACAATTGATTACCACCATACTTAATGGTCTCATCAATTTTTACTTTGTATTCATCCATTGTGGTTATGTAAGCCTCCTCATGCCCAGGAACTCTGTAGAAATTACAAAACTTGCAATTTGCCGTACAAACGTTTGTTGTATTTACATTTCGATCTATAATCCAAGTAACTATATCATTGGGATTACGCTGCTTTCGCATTTCGTTTGCAACGAAAGAAAGTGCAGACGTAGATGCGTTCTCAAATAAGTGCTGTCCTTCTTCTGCCGAAAGAAACTCGGCATCCATTGCTTTTTTTAATAAACCATTAATCTGTTGATCCATCTATTTACGGGTGTTTTGCTATTTTTGCGGGGTAACAAATTTACAAATAATAGTGCGTACTACCTTAAACACAACAACCTCATTTTCAGCGTCAGATTCGCTGATAATACTGGTTTCTAGTCTTTCTCAAATAGATAAATACCAATTATCGAAAGCCGAAAAAGATTACGTAAAAGAACAAGTAAAGGATACCAAGGGCTCTTTCGTAACGATTAATCAATACAATAGGCTTCTTTTTATCTGCCTTATCAAGGATAAAGACTCAACAAATGCATTGCAAGAAAAGTATCGAATTCAAGGAAATGGAATACTAACAACTATTAATTCTAATAAAACGAAAAGCGTAATTATTGTTGAAGAGATCGATATTAAGGGCATCTCCTCTGCTTTAGTGGAAGGCCTTTATCTTGGGAACTACCAATTCTTAAATCACAAAACAAAAGAGAAGCAGTTAAACAGTTTGTCTCAGATAAAAGTGATGAGTAAACACTTGTCAAAAAAAGATGTAATAGCTCTTCAAAATCAATTAGACTCTGTAGCCGTTGCTCGTGATTTAGTGAACGAACCATTGTCTTACCTCGATGCTCCGACCATGGTTAAGGAACTTCAAAAGCTCTCCAAGAAATCTGGTTTTAAATTTCATGCCCTCAACAAGAAACAAATTGAGACGCTAAAGATGGGTGGCATTCTTGCAGTAAATAAAGGAAGTGTAGATCCTCCTGCTTTTTGCATCTTAGAATGGAAACCCAAAAATGCGAGCAATAAGAAACCATATGTACTTGTTGGTAAGGGTGTTGTTTTCGATACGGGCGGCTTAAGCCTTAAGCCAACAGCCAATTCAATGGATCAAATGAAATGCGACATGGCTGGAGCTGCAACCGTGGCAGGGACCATTCATGCCATTGCCTTATCAAAATTACCTATCCACATAATTGGGTTATTACCATTAACGGATAATAGACCTGGAGGTAATGCAATTGTACCGAGCGATGTGATAACCATGCACAATAAGATGACTGTTGAGGTTAAAAACACCGATGCAGAAGGACGTTTGATTTTAGCCGATGCACTTAGTTATGCTCAAAAATACAAACCAGAACTGGTGATAGATTTAGCTACACTAACTGGATCTGCGTATGCAGCAATTGGATCTCTAGGAAGCGTTTTTATGGGCACAGCATCGGAGAAAGTAAAAGCAAACTTGAAAGAAGTTGGTGATGAAACTTACGAACGATTAGTAGAATTTCCTTTTTGGGACGAATACTCTGATCAAATAAAATCAGATGTTGCAGACCTCAGTAATCTTGGCGGTCCAACTGGAGGAGCAATAACAGCTGGTAAATTTTTAGAAAACTTTATTGATTATCCTTGGTTACATATCGATATTGCTGGTACGGCTTTTTTAACCGCTACAGATAATTACAAGGCCAAAGGTGGCACTGGGTACGGCGTTCGATTACTCTATAATTTCTTCGACAAATTATCTAAATAAGAGTTGATGAGCATAATTCGATTAGGAATTTCTTGTGGAGACCTTAATGGCGTTGGTTTAGAGGTAGCTCTAAAAGCCTTTGCAAATCATCCAATACCTGCTAATTGCACCCCAATATTTTATGGCTCTACCAACGTTATAACTAATAGCTTAGAGAAATTCAAAGCATCTGGTTTAAAAGTAAAAACTATAGACTCTCCTCAGGAAGCAGAGCTCGGATTTGTTAATGTCATTGAATGCTGGGAAGAAAAAGTGACCATCGAATATGGTAAATCGACCAAAGAAATGGGAAACTATTCTTACCTGTCTCTTAGTGCGGCGACCAATCAACTTGTAGAAAAACAAATCGAAGCTCTTATTACATGCCCGATTAATAAGAACAATATCCAATCCGATAATTTTAATTACCCAGGGCATACAGAGTATTTGGCACATATGGGTGGCGACAAAGAACCATTGATGTTGATGACATCTAAAGATTTAAGTATTGCCGTAGTAACAGGTCACATTCCCGTCACAGAAATTGCCACTAAAATAACTAAGGATCTTATAATCAAGAAAGCCGAGTTGCTCTCTACGTGCCTAGAACAAGATTTTGGAATCAATAAACCGAATATTGCTATTTTAGGTCTAAATCCACATGCCGGAGATAATGGCACATTGGGCAAAGAAGAAATAACAACTATCTCTCCAGCAATAGCTGAGCTAATTAATAAAGGAATTAATGTAGAAGGTCCTTTCCCTGCTGATGGTCTCTTTGGTTCTGGCGCATTTAAGAAATATGATGGTATATTAGCCATGTATCACGACCAAGGCCTAATTCCGTTTAAAGCATTAACCTTTAATTCTGGTGTGAATTTCACCGCTGCACTGCCATTTGTTCGCACTTCTCCGGATCATGGAACGGCCTTTGAAATCGCTGGAAAAAACCAGGCTTCGGAATTATCATTTCACTGCGCCATTTTAAAAGCAGTTGATGCCGTGAAAGCCAGAAGATTACTGTAATTCCGGTTATTTGTGCTTTAAATTAAAAGGCTAAATGGCGGTTAATGTTTTCAACTAAAAATCATTTTTAATATCACGTGGAAATGATTAACTTTGAGCCCTTTTTGAGATAAAATGAAGGTATTAGATACCGTACGTATTGCACTGGCAGGTTTAAAAGACCAAACTCATCAATTTGAGTACCAAATCGATGGAAGCTTTTTCGAGAACTTTAAGAGTTCAGAAATAGAAACATGCAATATCGACATTGAACTTGAATTAGTTAAGAGTTCTAACATGTTGGTGTTAGATATGAGATTTAATGGCAACATTGATACAATGTGCGACAGTTGTGGATCACCGTATAGTATGCCTTTAAATGGTAAAGAAAAATTAATAGTAAAACTGGGTGAGTCCGAAAACTTCGATGAAGAAGTTTGGCAAATCACCTCTTTTGAACAAGAATTAGAAATAACGCACTTTGTATATGAATGCGTGTCGGTAGCAATACCTGCAAAAAGAGTTCACCCAGAAGACGCATGCGATAAAGGCGCATTGAAAAATCTGGATAATTACAAAGCGGAAAAAGAAAGTACTGATCCCAGATGGGACAAATTAAAAGAATTAGTATAATTATTAATAATAACTATGGCACATCCTAAGCGAAAAATATCAAAAAGTAGAAGAGATAAGAGAAGAACGCATTATAAAGCGTCGGCTACTACTTTAGCTGTATGTTCTAACTGTAATTCACCTGTACAATATCACCACGTATGTGGAGATTGCGGGTATTATAAAGGCAAATTAGCCGTTGAAAAAGCAGTAGCAGTATAAGTTCACCCATTCGTTATAACCCTTCTCTTATAATATGAGGATTGGAATTGACATTATGGGGAGCGATTTTGCACCCTCTGTACCTATACAAGGTGTATTACTCGCACAAAAAGAACTTGACTCCGACATCGAGATAGTTCTTCTTGGTAAAGAAGATGAGATTAAATCTTCGATACTAGAAGAGGGTGGCAATCCGGATGATTTTGAAATAATCAACTGCGATGAAGTCATAGAGATGAAAGATTCTCCTATCAAGGCACTCAGTAAAAAGAGAAACTCAAGTATTTCTATTGGCTTTAAAATGCTCGTAGAAAAAAATCTGGATGGTTTTACTGGAGCTGGCAACACAGGCGCAATGATGGCTGGTGCCATGTTCAGTGTAAAAAACGTACCCGGTGTTATTAGGCCTTGCGTAATCTCGTTTATGCCAAAAGAAAATGGCGAGTGTAATGTTCTTGTAGACGTTGGCTCTAATGCAGATTGCAAATCGGATGTGATGTATCAATTTGGAACTTTAGGTTCTCTTTATAGCAATGTTATCTTAAACGTTGATAATCCAAAAGTCGGTTTACTTAATCTAGGTAGGGAACCAGGCAAAGGAAATCTTCTTACTCAAGCCACTTACGAATTAATGGAGGACTCTAAAGACTTCAATTTTGTAGGAAATGTAGAAGGAAATGAAATTTTTGATGAAGGAACTGATGTTATCGTAACAGATGGATTTACAGGTAATGTAGTTCTTAAATCGATGGAAAAAATTCATGGTCTCTTAAAGAAGAGAGATTTTGAAATGGACAACTTTTTTCAAAGGTTCGATTACCAACATTTTGGTGGTAGTCCAATATTAGGGGTTAACGCTCCTGTTGTGGTAGGGCATGGATCGTCGACTCCCGAGGCGATTAAAAACATGATTAATCTAACACGAAGCATGATTGAAAAAAAGCTTTGTGAGAAAACTAGGGAAGCATTTAATTAACTATGGTAAGAGCTGTTATTACTGGTGTTGCTGGATATGTACCTGAAAAGGTAATGTCTAACAAAGACCTCGAAAAGCTAGTGGATACATCCGACGATTGGATCAAAGCACGAACTGGAATTGAAGAAAGAAGGGTATTAGAAGAAGGTGGAACATCTATAATCGGTAAGCACGCTGTTCGTGAACTATGCGAAAAAACTGGTACCGACCCAAAAGAAATCGATTTGCTT
>JABSPR010000316.1 GCA_013214975.1 Flavobacteriales bacterium | reverse complement strand
TACTGGGAGCTTTAATGCTCGAAAAGGATGCACTTACCACGGTAATTGACATATTACATCCTGAAACATTTTACAAACAGCACAATCAGAAGATATTTAAAGCAATACAAATGCTTTTTCAAAATTCTGAACCAATTGATATTCTAACTGTTACAAATCAGCTTAAAAAAGATGGGGATTTAGAGATTGTTGGTGGACCATATTACATAACCCAATTAACTAACCGCGTCGCCTCTGCTTCAAATATTGAATTTCATGCAAGAATAGTTCTACAGAAATTCATCCAACGTCAAATGATTAGAATTGCGTCACAAACGATTCAAAAATCATACGACGAATCAACGGATGTATTTGACTTATTAGACTTCGTTGAAAAAGAACTTTTCACAGTAGCTGAGGGTAATATTCGAAAAAATTACGACGAAATTAAAGTTGTACTGAATCAAGCTATTTCAAATATTGAGAAAGCTAGAGATCAAGAAGGTGGTATAAGTGGTATACCTTCAGGCTTTACAGAATTAGACCGATTAACATCGGGATGGCAACCTTCTGACTTAATTATCTGTGCAGCAAGACCAGGAATGGGAAAAACAGCCTTTGTACTTTCTATGGCTAGAAATATCGCCGTTCAATTTAAAATCCCTGTAGCTTTCTTTTCTCTTGAGATGTCTTCTGTTCAATTAGTAAATAGGCTAATTGCTAGTGAAACTGAAATTTCGATAGAAAAACTGAAGAAGGGGAATTTAGATAAAAATGAGTGGAATCAGTTAAATGAAAAAATTACTGCCCTCGCTGATGCCCCAATCTACATTGATGACTCTCCTGCCCTATCCGTATTTGAGTTACGTGCAAAAACCCGACGACTTAAATCACAACACGATATTAAGTTCATAATAATAGATTACCTCCAACTAATGACAGCTGGTCCTAATATGAAAGGTAACCGGGAACAGGAAATAAGCACCATTTCAAGAAATCTTAAAACTATTGCAAAAGAACTTAATATTCCAATTATGGCTCTTTCTCAACTTAGTAGAGCCGTTGAAACAAGGGGAGGCGATAAAAAACCAATGCTTTCAGATTTAAGGGAATCTGGCGCGATTGAACAAGATGCCGATATGGTAACGTTTATTTATCGCCCAGAATATTACGGTTTGGATGAAGACGAAACAGGTAGATATAATCTAGGAATGGGCGAAATAATAATCGCTAAGCATAGAAATGGTGGATTGGGCAGTGTTCGTCTTAAGTTTATTGCGACCTTAGCTAAGTTCGTTGACTTAGAAGAAAATATTTTTGATGACTCAGACGATCCTTTTTCGGATAATCTTCAGACGTACACCATGGGGTCTAGCATGAACGACGATGATGACGAATTTGGAGAATAATCAACCCTGAATTTCGTTCAAACGCAAATGAAAAAAGCGACAATACTTTTAATCTTAATTTCTCTATCAAGTCTTCAGCTCACTGCTAGTAAGATTCTTATCCCAATGGATGACACCCAAAGCAATCATCTAAAGGCATATGGGATTGCATATTGGGTATTAGACAAAAACAGTTCTTTACAATGGCTTCTTAATTACAGAGGAGGAAGCTTCCTTCTTGACAATGTCAAAGAAATAGAAGAAGAATGTATAGTTAGAGATGTTAAGTTTCAAATCATAGCAGACGTCCAAGCGGTAAGCATTTTAAACGAAATTGCTAATCCAGAAGTAAATATGGATGCAGTTAAGTTAGAGAAAGCACCTAAAGTTGCTGTGTATTCACCCAAAAGCAAACTTCCTTGGGATGATGCAGTAACACTTGTATTGACATATGCGGAAATTCCATATGACGTTATCTACGATGATGAAATAATAAAAGGAAGTTTACCTCTTTACGATTGGCTTCATTTACATCACGAAGATTTCACTGGCCAATATGGCAAGTTTTACAGAGCATATAAGAATGCTCCTTGGTACCAAGATCAAGTCAAAGAACATGAAGAAACTGCTAAAAGACTTGGGTTTACCAAGGTTTCTAAACTAAAATTAGGTGTTGCCTTAAAGATTAGAGATTTTACTGCTGGTGGCGGGTTCCTTTTTTCGATGTGCTCAGGGACAGATTCATTTGACATTTCTCTTGCTGCTCAAAACACGGATATATGTGACTATATGTTTGATGGAGACCCTCCAAGTGCTTCGATGCAAGGAGAAATTGATTATTCAAAAACCTTTGCCTTTAAGGATTTTATTTTGGAACGGAATCCTCTTGAATACGAATTCTCTACTATTGATGCCACCCCTATCCACAAAAAGACACCCGAAGAGCAAGACTACTTTACGCTATTCGACTTTTCTGCAAAATGGGACTGGGTACCTACTATGCTAAACCAAAACCACGAGCAAGTAATCAAAGGGTTCATGGGACAAACAACTGCCTATAACAAGAAGAACATCAAATCGAATGTGTTAATTCTAGGAGAAAATAAGGGATTAAATTCCGCAAAATATATTCACGGAGAATTCGGAAATGGAACATGGACATTCTATGGTGGTCATGATCCGGAGGATTATCAGCATTACGTAAACGACCCTCCTACAGATTTAAATCTCCACCCTAACTCCCCTTCTTACAGACTCATATTAAATAACATACTATTCCCAGCAGCCAAAAAGAAGAAACAAAAAACTTAATTCCAGAAAATAAATTTACACTTTGATATAGATGTTCACCAAAAAGATTGTATATCTCTTATACTTCTTTGTTTTTATTACCATCGTAGGTATCGGTGCATTTCTATTTCTTCCCAGAGGCACATCCTTTTCTGACACTTTATTAATTATAAAATCTCGTCTCTACTATTTATCCCTAAAGCCTAAAGGTAATTTCCCTTCATTGAAATTAGAAATCCCATCAAGCTCAATGAGAAGCTTGGAACGAGATAGAACAAGATCTATTAATGCAGGCTTACTAAAGTCAGAAAACAAAAACTATGTACCCGGAAAACTCTTCTACAAAGGAAAAGAAACAAGTATAAAAATAAAACTAAAAGGATGGGGATCCGAACATTGGTCAATACCTGTTAAATGGTCATTTAAAGTAAAACCGAAAGAATGCATAGTAGAAGGCTTAGCAAAATTCGGACTATTATATCCTCCGCGAAGAGGATATTCAATTGAATGGCTATATCAAAGAATAGTCAAATTTACCGGTAATTTACCTTTGCATTATCAGTTTGTAGATCTAACATTAAATGGGATGTATCTGGGAACATATGCTATAGAAGAAGCATTTGACCGTAAAATGAATGCCGTAAAAGAAATAGATAATGGGGTAATTATAAAATGGGATCACTCTACTTGGTCGGACACTTTAGATTACCCTGCCTACTTCAATAAATTAATCCTAATCTTGGATTCTCTTCCAGAGAAAAAAAATTCCTTATCTGACCTACAATACATGAGTATGCCAATTGTTGTACAAGGAAAAAAGAATAACAGCGGAGTAGCTAAAACCGCTATTAAACTAATGAATGACTTCAGAAATAATATAAAACCCACCAACGAGGTTTTTAACATAGATAAACTAGCCACTACTGTTGCAGTTAACCATTTATTTGGAAATCATCATCCAATGGCTTTACAAAATCTGAGGTTCTTATACGACCCTATGACTTCTAGATTTGAAATAATTGCATATGACCTAGAGCAAATTGACAATCTATCTAACATAGAATCTTGTTTTAGATACCTTGCTTGGAAGTCTTCTAAATTCACGCCTCAACACGTAATTCAGATGTTCAACGATACAATATTCAGAAAACTATATGTAAAAACCCAACTAAAAATAGCTGACACAACTTATCTAAACAGTCTTTTCAGTGAGTTAGATTATGAACGACATAGAGTAAACAGAGAGCTAACCAGAGAATTCCCTCACATAACTTTTATCGAGAAAAAAATAATCTATCAGAATGCGGAATTTATCCGATTATCACTTGATTCAATTAACGGATCTCAATAATTAATTATAAAATATCCACTTTAGGCCAAAACGGATACCTCCATTCAGTACCGCGTAATCTTGAGTGGTAAATGAAGAAACATTATTAACCTTATCCATAAGGTTAAGGTATTTAACAAAAACTCTCGCCTGTTTAATTTTGAAACTTAAAAACAGATTCAAAAATAACTGATCGCTCGCAGTGGCATCCTCTTGAAAATAAAACTGATTAGTAACAGGCATATATCGACTTGAATAATATTGATTAAGAAACAATACATCCATTCCAAACCTCAAACGCATAGCGCTTTTAAAGACAATATTTTCAAAGTAGAATGAATGCCTAGACACTATTTTAGGAAGTCGGAGTGTATCATTATTCACTATTTGATATTTAATATTATTTGACAAATAGAACTTCCAGAGTCTAAATTTGTTTCTCAGTAGTAATGCTGTATAAGACACCGACTCAGCTAACTGCACTGGTGTTGCATATATTCCCAAATAAGTATAATTCTTAACTATATTATGCTTAATTGAAAGCTCAACGTTTAATGGGATACTTCTAAGATTAACGGATACACCACTACTCTCAATTTTCTTAAAATCATTATTCCATACAAAATTGTTTGAGAAGTAATTCTTTTGAAAATCATCGACGTCTCTTTTACCAGAATAGGCATTAATTTTAATTGTATTCCTATATACCCCAATAGAATCCTTTCTTAGCCCCTGAATAAAGTTTACGTCAGCCAAGAAATCATCCTTGTTAGTACCACCAAGTACATAATAGCCACTAATTTTAAACTCATTACTTCTACTTCCCGTTTTAAATAAGCTAGATTCTAATATTCTGTTATTTATACTATCAGAAAAACTATATCTATATAGATTTACATTTTGAATTTTATAACCTAAATCTAATTGAAAATTAACTTTGCTAGATTTTGGTAAAATTCTAAGCGCAGATAATATTACAGAATTCTCTACTTTGTTAATATGCAGGGAATCAAAAGTAAATTTAGTTGTGTCATGAAAATCATGATAAATAAGAGTGTCATTAGAGGTTGTGTCAATATTTGCATCTTGATATAAGAACATTTTGGAACTGGCGCTAAATCCATGTGATACCCTAAACAATGGCGAAACTCTTTTAACCGACATACTGTCATTTACCTTAACATCAAATTTTCTTCCCAAATTTAAACCATGAACAAAATGAATTCCATAATCTACCTTCTGATAAGTTGCATCCTTAAGTTTAACACTTGCTGAGAATTGATCAATAGACACCAGAGTATCTATAGCAATACTGTTCGCAAATCCACCACTCTCCTGATTCTCCAAATTATTATAATTCAAATTACCCCGAACTTGATATACTCCCTTCTTTCCTAAATAATTAGACGTTATCCCTATTGAATTTAGCTTACCCTCCTCCTGTAGGTAGTTCCCCATAAACCGATATCGATCCATAACAAAACCTACATTCCAATTCCTCCTAATATTCTGAGTATGTGTCATTCGATAGGACTGTTCTTTACCAGTACCTGTAGAAAACAATACACTAGTAAAAGGTTTCGGAGAATTGTAGTATTTCAAATTTTCACTTGAAAATCCATTTACTCTTTGCCCATTCATTCCAAGATAAAAACCAGGAGTTTTATTATATGAATAAACAATTTTATTCGCTGATGTTGTAATACCCGCTAATCTCATAAAATGCGAATCATACTTTAATCTATCTACATACGTCAAATCGTCAAGTGTAGTATCCTCTATGTGGACAATAGCACTATTCTCATATATGTACTCTAATGGAGGACCTCCATTACCAATTTGTTCTTCATCTGGTTTCTGAGAATAGACAAAGCCATGAATAAAAAAGGCTATTATTAGAAGTAGACGAAATTTAATTTGATACATCGGTTATAATAAGAGAGTAAATTTAATTAAATCCGCAGTCAAGGAGAGTGAATTGCCCCATTCATTTACCAAAGTTTTGGCCATAAAAAAAGCCTGACATTCTTACGAAGGTCAGGCTTTTCTAAAAAGTGGCAACGACATACTCTCCCACCTGTTACAGTAGTACCATCTGCGCAATTGGGCTTAACTTCTCTGTTCGGAATGGTAAGAGGTGGATCCCCAATGCTATAATCACCACAAGATTATAGAATGCGTTTGTATTTGCAATTCAATATTTTAAATAACATATCGAGGAAAATACTAAAAGTAAATGAGTATAGTATTCTGTATATAGAAAGCTACGGGTAATTAGTATTGCTCAGCTATGACATTACTGCCTTTACACTTGCAACCTATCAACGTCATCGTCTG
>JABSPR010000315.1 GCA_013214975.1 Flavobacteriales bacterium | reverse complement strand
TATATCCATTCGGACATTGACACATTAGAACGTATCGAGATAATGAGGGAATTCCGATTAGGAACTTTTGATGTACTTATTGGGATAAACTTATTAAGAGAAGGATTGGATTTACCTGAAGTTTCTTTGGTAGCTATTCTTGATGCGGACAAAGAAGGGTTTTTAAGATCGCATAGATCTCTTACCCAAACAGCAGGCAGAGCAGCTAGAAACGTGAACGGAAGAGTAATTTTCTATGCGGATAAGATTACCAATTCGATGCGTAAGACAATGGACGAAACCGACAGGAGACGAAAAATTCAATTGGATTACAACCTAGAGAACAACATCACTCCTACGGCCATACGTAAATCGAAAGAAGAGATTATTGGACAAACGGGTGTTCTTGAATGGAAATCTAAAAGAGATGCTCGCTATTATGTAGAACCAGAAGAGTTTGACATGGCGGCAGATCCGGAGGTTAAATACAAGAATACAGATGACCTCAAAGCTGATATTGAAAAAATTAAGCGATTAATGAAAGCAGCGGCTAAAGAGAATGACTTTATCGAAGCAGCCAGATTAAGAGATGAAATGTATAAGCTCGAAAAAATGCTAATCCAAGTATAATAATAGTTACTAGGAACAAAATAGAACGTCCATGTGTACGTTTGGAACGAAACCAGTAGATTGAATTTATTCATTAAACCCTTTATTCTTTTAATTGCAATTACATTAATTGTTGTTTCGATAAACATAAGCTTACAGGCCCAAATATCTAGCGGTGGTACTCCCCATGCCTTTTCCACAGGAAAAATAGTTGGTTCTGTTCATTTTGAAATACTTCCTCCTCAAGACAATCAAGCCCTATATATTAACAGCAGAACCAAACAACCTGGGAATAAAGTTGGTCCTTTCATCTTTGGAGAAAAAACGGAAGTTGATTTTAGTCTTTCCAACAGTGATAATTGGGAGGTCTTGAGAAACGGTGATTATCTATGGACGTTAGGCATTGAATCTCCAAATGCTTATTCCCTCAACTTGGTCTTCGACAACTTCTATTTACCCGAAGGCGCAGAGCTTTTTATTTACAATAAAGCGAAGACGCAATTCCTCGGAGCATTTACTAGCCGAAACAATAAAGAATCTGGCAGTTTCGCTACCGATTTATTAGAAGGTGATGCCATTATTATTGAATACTATGAACCTGAGAGCGTTCATGGCGACGGAACCTTTACCATAACAAACGTTACGCATGGTTTCGTTGATCTTAAATCTATCTCAAAAGCGTTTGGCGGATCTCAGAACTGCGAGATAAACGTTTCTTGCCCCGAAGGGGATGGATGGGAATCTGAAATTTCTTCAGTTGCATTAATTATGGTAGGCAGCCAGGGATTTTGTACGGGAACCCTTCTAAATAATGAATTAGAAGATGGCACCCCTTACCTCCTAACAGCAGAACATTGTATTGCTGGGCACGAACCGTTAGAAGACTGGATATTCCGATTCAATTTCGATAGTCCAGAGTGCATAACACAAAACATAACAACTACACAATCGCTTGCTGGAGCACAACTTAGAGCTTCTAATATTGAGACAGATTTTATTCTTTTGGAATTAGATGACACTCCTCCCGAAAGTTATAACGTAGCATATTCCGGATGGTCGAGAGACGACGTTACTGGCAACACCACGTGCATACATCATCCTAACGCCGACGTTAAAAAAATAAGTAAAGACTTCGATATTCCAACACAAACGGAACAACTCAACGTTGACAATAACGAAATGCTAGATGTATGGAGAGTTGTTTGGGAAGAAGGAACTACTGAAGGTGGCTCATCGGGATCCCCTCTCTTCAATTCAAATCACCAAGTTGTTGGTCAGCTATTCGGTGGTGCTGCGTCCTGCTCAAACATGCTTGGCTCCGACTTTTATGGAAGGTTTGGCGTTTCCTGGAATAACGGAACTAGTGATGCAACGATATTACAGCCATGGTTAGCTCCTAATAATGCAAACCTTACCGAGATTAGCACATACGACCCAACAGTAGCTGCTATTGAACTAGATGCTTCTCTATTCGACTTACTAGATAATAACCAAGACATCATTTGTAAGGATTCGGTGCAGTTTCATATTACGTTAAAAAACAACGGCACAATTAATCTCAATTCCTTAGACATCTATTATCAATTAAACGAAGAAGATATAGATACTCTACAATGGGAAGGCGACCTCAGTGCATCCAGCCTAGAACAAATTGAATTCCCATATCTAATTGCAGGTGACAATCCAACGTTTACAGTCTATTCTAGCAATCCAAACGGACAAACCGATTTAAATACTAGTAACGATACGATAACAAACTCTTTTGTTGTAGCCGACAGCGTTGGGTATGTAATATTATCTCTTCAGACCGACAATTACGGAGAAGAAACCAGCTGGCAGATAGTAAACAAAGAAGGCAATGTAGTGTACTCCGAATCTGATTTAGCTAGCAACAAACTACATGTATCCACATTATGCTTAGGCGAAGACTGTTACCAATTCGAAATTTTTGATTCGGAAGAAGATGGTATATGCTGTGATTTTGGTACAGGTTCGTTTAACCTTGTTGCGAACAATGGAGACGTACTTATTACCAATAACACATTTATCGAAGCAAGCCAGAGCGCGTACTTTTGCATGCCGATGTATGGCGATGAGACCACTGTCGGGGTGTCTACTGTAGTAGAAAAAGATCAACTAATAATTTCCGTAAATGAAGATGAACAAATACAAAGAATTGAGCTCTTCAACTTAACGGGGCAGCAACTATACTATTCCTCTTATGCAATAGGAGAACAACGTGTTATCATACCAATGGTATCTTACAACAACAAAGTTCTTCTTGCTCGTGTTACAACGAACCGAGAGATGACTACCCAGAAAATTCTAATATTATACTAAGAATAACTTTTCTTAGTGACCGTGACCAGAGCTATTATTAAAACCAACACCAGTATGCGAACTAGGTAATTTACTATGCGACTTATGGCTTTTATTACTTCTTTTATTATGCTTGGCATAATTGTAACCAGAATCCTTACCACAACTTGCCAAAACAAGTGAACCAGCGAAAACCATCAAACTAAATACTATTATTTTGCGTGTGTGTTTTGTTTTCAAATCTTTTGTTTTATATGGTAATTAAAATAACCTATCTATTTTTTTTGAAATCGCTCTTAGTAAATCTAAACGAATTATTTAATATTTCAAAGCGTAATAAAGGTGTTTAATGTACTCGTTATTAACCATTATCATAGCTCTTTCGCTCACCCACCATTCGTTCTCATCATAGAAGTCATTACCACAGCCCCAGACATATAGCTTTATTTTTTCGGCCTCAAAATCCGGCTTAAACGTATTCCAAACTCGTCTTGTGTGAAACTTTGAGCTTACAATTGCAGCTTCTGTTAATCCATTCTTCTTACAGTACTCCAATATAATTTCAGATTCTTCTTTTGTACTCGTTCCTTCATTTATTATTGTAATCTTAGAATTTGGCACACCCAACTTAACCATTCGAGTTCTAGAAATCTGGGCTTCCGTCTTCTTTATCCCAAGGGCTTCTAAAACAGTTGGAATATTCTTTCCGGTACAAACCAGACGATCCACTACCCCATTGCCATAGAGCTCATAACCTGCTTTACCACGCGCATGGCTATTTCCTCCTAATACGAAAAGAGTTACAGGGTTATCGCCAATTGGGTCTTCCTTTATTAACCAATCTCCAACCGCACCTAAAATTGAATACCGAGCGAAAAACAAAAGAGCTCCAATTAGCAATAATCCTATTACTAATCGAAGCCCTCGCTTTATTTTTGAACTAAACAAAGTTTAGTTACCTCCTAAGATAATTGGTAAACCATCTTTGCCTGAACCAATAACTACCACTTTTGCATTTGGCGATTTAGCCAAAGCTTCTGTTGCGATAATTCCCTTTTCTTTAAGAATATTAGATGTTAAACTTGCACCTAGTATCCTATTTGCTTCTGCCTTACCAGTTGCATCAACAATACGTCCTTCCGCTTCTTGTTTCTTCTTAGCAAGAACATATTGATACTTTTGAGATTCTTGCTCAGCGATCAACTTTGTTTCAATAGATTTTTGAATAGAAGCTGGCAGTTTAATAGAACGAATAACCAGAGACTTTTCAGTTATATGGCTTTTCCCTAAAATATCCGTCATGATTTCTTCAATCTCAACGGCTACTACTTGACGTTTGGTAGAGTACAACTCTTCTGGTTGGTATTTTCCGATCACCTCACGTACAGCAGAACGTAGAGAAGGACGAACTAAGTTCTTTTCGTAATCCATTCTAAATTGCTCATACAAATGACCTATTTCGCCCGGTATAAGCGCAAATCGTAATGTAATATCAATGTCGATCTTTAATCCGTTTTGAGATAGCACATCCATCGGCTCTTCAATTTGCTGATCTGCAACATTAAATTTTAATACATCGTGCCATGGTGCCACTACGTTTAAACCTTGACCAAGAATAGTTTCTGTATCCAATCCATCGCCATATTTCTTAAAGATTACTCCTCTTTCTGTTGGCTCAAGGATAATAAATGTTTTGCTTGCAAAAATCAAGAATAGTATAATTCCTGCTCCTATAAGTATTACCGGACGGTACTTGCTTATATCGACTTGTTCGTATTGATTCATCTCTAATTATTTAGTTGTTGTTAGAATACAAATCTAATCGCAAAATCGATTATTGCATCATTAAGAGATATACCTTTTCAACTAGTTATGAACTTGATTTCAACGCTCCTAAACGCTGCATAAGTGTTGGGTGCGAAAAGTTTAAGAACACGTATAACGGATGAGGCCTGAGATTGCTCAGGTTATCCACCGATAATTTTTTAAGTGCCTCCATAAGCGGCTCGCCTCCAAAGGTATCTGCGGCAAAACGATCTGCTTCATATTCATTCTTGCGCGATAACATGTTCATAAAAATTCCGGTTATCATGGAGATTGGCGTATAGAGTAAGCCAAATACTAGAATGCTTAAATGAAAGCTTTGATTTGGTGAACCAAGCACCAAAGACAAACTAGCGTTATTAATCAGTAGAGATAATACAAAAAGCATAACACCCATTTGCAAAACACCTAACACGATAGAAGCATATATGTGCTTCTTCTTGTAATGACCAACCTCATGGGCTAACACGGCTACAAGCTCTGGTATAGTGTGGTTCTCTATAAGCGTATCGAATAGAACGATGGTCTTCTTCCCTCCTAAACCACTGAAATAAGCATTCGCTTTCGATGATCTTTTAGATCCATCAATCTGAAATAGGTTACTTAAGTTAAAGCCCACTTTGTCGCAATACGCTTTAATCTCTTTTGCGAGCTCTTTATTTTTAATTGGCTCCAATTTATTGAACAGCGGTACAAACAAAGTGGTATGAAACATTGCCATGAATATCATAAATGCGGAAATGAAAGCCCAGGTATACACCCAGAACATATCTCCAGTAGCCATATAGAACCATACGATAGCTGACAATATACCTCCACCGAGAACAGCTCCAAGTAAAGCTCCTTTTATCTTATCTAGGATATAGGTTTTTGCCGTGGTCTTATTAAAACCATACTTCTCTTCTATTACGAAAGTGGAATACAAGTCGAATGGTAAACCTAATATATCGCTGCCTAAAGTCATTAAACCAAAGAAAAGCAACGCCATAAGAATTGGATTTTCGGTATACCCCCTAACGAAGTCGTCTAGTATAGCAAAGCCTCCATAAAACAACATTCCCAACATAAGCACAAGGCTAAACGTACTGCTGTACAAAGAAAACCTAGATGTCTCCTTATCGTACGCTTGCGACTTGGCATACTTTTCTTCGTCGTAAATCCCTTTTAACTCATCGGGCAATACAGAACTGTTTTTCGAATCGTTTAAATAATCCAACAGCCTTTCTGAAAGAAAAAAGAAAATCAATATGCCTACCACCGCATTAAACAATAACTCTTCCATGATAAAATTTTAATTAATAAGCCCCACTTCTTTTTCGAATTAGCCACTCAGCTCCCAGCAAGGCAAGTATGATAAAGTAAATCCACTTTTGATTGATGATGCGTTGAAAGGTGTATTCTAAAGAGGAGTAAGACTTAATATCCTCTCGTGCGTTTATTATGTCCAACACCTTCTCTAACTCACTTTCATAAAACATCTCACCTCCATTTTCGAGCGCTAAGTTATACATCAATTTAACATCTGCTATATTCCGCATTTTCTCTGCCACTATAGGATTTACAACAAACTGACCTTTACTAGAATACACACTATTGCCAATCTTAGAAGAAGCTTCGAAACGATAACTTCCGTAATCAAAAACACCTGCTTTTAAAATATTACCAGCTTCGTTTGGACTAAAAACGTATTCGTATTTATTATTCTCTGCATCGTACACATCTATCTGAACATCTTCACCCAGTACAGGTTCATAGATTTCGTTGTACATCTCTACTTTAAAAGAAACTGCTTCATTCTCGTCATAACTTGTTTTGGTAGTCACCCGAAGCCTATCTCGCTTAACCTTTACAGATAAGTATTGCACCGTTTTATTCAACAACTCGTCGAAGCCATTCTGGTTGCCATATTCTTTATACTCATACATCCTCCAACGAAACAACCCCTCTCCCGTTATTACAGCCGATCGAGCCCCATTAAGGTCACCATAAACAAATAAAGGGTAATCGGAGGCCACACTACCAATTTGCTGTTTAAAGAGAATCTGAGCATGCGGACCAATCTTATACGTTCCAAACCTACAAGCCAAAGGTGGCAAGCCTGCTAATTGCTGAGTGCCCGAATTAGACAAAGCAAATAAGCCGAAGTTCTCATTTAACACCGATTGACTATTATTCAACGCTGAACTGGAGTTAACAACGCTTACCAAAGATTGCGACTTATTAAAAGTTGCGATGGATGTATTGGCTCCTATTATATACAGAACTGGTATGTTTTGATCGAGCATTTTACGAGCTAATATCTCTGTGTTATACCGTTTGCTTGGCAAGTCGTGTAGAATAACCAATCCGTAATCCTTCACCTCGCCATTAAAATCTTTCATATAAATCAGCTCCGCCTCGTAATTATCGTTAGACTCGATGGAATTCTTAATAGCTGATAAATCAGGATGTGGAGCATTTCCGAGAATTAGAACACGTTGCTTGCTATCAAGTACATCGATGTATACATCTTGTCGGTTATTTACATATGTCACCTCTTCAATCAAATGCGAAACAGAAACCACATAATGTTGAATACCGTCTGCTTCTGCTTTAAGAATGGCAGTTACCTTCTCTAGGCTTCTTTTCGGATCAACTGTAATCTCTTGTTTAAAAACTTCTTTCCCTTGTTTATGGATAAACAAGGTATATGCTTCTCCTGCACATTTAAAAGAGCTAATACTTACTTCAACAGGGAATTGATTACCTAAGTATACCAATCGATTACACTTCACATTATCCAAGATCAAATCCTTCTTAACGATAGTATCTCCTAGAGTAATGGTATAGATTGGTGCTTGAATGCCATTAGAGGAATAAACAGGATTGGATCCCTTATTGAATAAACCGTCTGATGCAATAATCACAGCACCTACGTTCCTGTTCTCGAACTTGTTTTCCAGCTCATCAATAAGGTTAGATATACTCGTTTCCTTATCATCGAATCTATATTCAATTCCTTCGGTCACATTGGTACCAAAAGAATAGGTATTTACTTCGTACGACTCCCTTAAATCAGCTACCAGCTTATCTAATTTCTCTTTGTAAACCGTTTTGTAATACAGACTATCACTAGACAAAATGGATTCCGAATTATCCTGTGCAATAATTATAACGGGCGATTCAATCTTCTTATCCGAGCTTTTAATAAACGGATCGAGCAAGAGAAGCAATACGATTAATACTGCGCTGAAGCGTAGAATGTATAAGGCTCGTTTCACCCATATAGATACTGCACTCAAGCGATTCTCTTTATAGTATAATGCAAAGGCAAAAAGCGCCGCTAATGCGACGCAAATTAAAAAAGAGATTAAAGTATGATCTGTAGAAAATTGAATTTCCAATTCTTACTATTTATTAGGTGAGCATTCCGCCACAAACATTTATTACTTGTCCAGTAATATATGCCGACTTATCCGATGCTAAAAAGATTACCAAGCTCGATACATCTTCTGTACTACCAGCTCTTTTCAACGGAATACCAGCAGTCCAAGACTCTACCAATTTCTCGTCTAAAACGGCCGTCATTTCTGTTTCGATAAAACCTGGTGCGATTGCATTACATCTAATATTTCTTGATCCTAATTCTTGCGCTATAGACTTAGTAAACCCTAAAATAGCGGCTTTAGATGCAGCATAATTAGACTGTCCAGCGTTTCCTTTAACACCTACAACAGAGCTCATATTAACGATAGAACCGCTTCTCTTTTTAAGCATTATTTTCTGTACTGCTTTGGTACAGTTAAATACAGACTTGGCATTTGTATTCATAACATCATCCCAAGCTTCTTCACCCATTCTCATTAACAAACCATCTTTTGTAATACCAGCGTTGTTAACCAATACATCTATAGTTTCAAATTCTTCTGCAACTGCAGCTACCATTTCGTCTACTGCTGTAAAGTCTGCAGCATCACATTTGTATCCTTTAGCTTTAATACCTGTTGCTGTTAACTGTTGCTCAAGCTCTCGCGCTTTTTCGTCAGACGACATATAAGTAAATGCCACGGATGCACCAGCTTTGGCCACTTCTTCTGCAATCGCCTTCCCAATACCTCTTGTAGCGCCTGTAATTAATACTACTTTACCTTCTAATTCTCCCATTACTTTACAATTAATTAAAATCTGAAATGTATTTTTTTGCTACATTTACTTCAACTCTGAACGGCATCAAATATATGAGAAAATTACTTATTAGCGCTGCACTATTCTTGGCAGTTACGACGTCTTTTGCACAACAGTGGGGAGACATTGGAATCAAAGGTGGATATGGATACAATTTACTCTTCAACTCCAATTTGATAAACGATAAAGATTTTCAGTACGACCATTCATTTGGTTACTCATTCGGAGGAAAGATTGGGTGGAATTTCAGCTACAATAACGAAGTGGTTGTGGAGTTTATGTCAACTCACTTCAATCAAGACTTGAAGTACAATGCAGATGGCAATAGTGGAACATTGAAGTATGCCATGCATTCATACGACATCCCGCTAATCTACAGAAGCAATAATGAAAAGACGGGATCTTATGCCGAGATTGGTCCGCAGTTTAGCATTGTGCAAGGTGTTATGGAAAGCGACCTGGGTGATGTATCGGATAACTTTAATGGCACATACTGGTCTGTAGTTGTTGGGCTAGGTAACTACGTTGCAGGAACAGACAATACAGGACTCGTTGCTGGTGTACGACTTATGTATGCCTTGGGTGATGTAATAAACGGAACAGGGAAAGATAATGGGTATCCTACTGGCGCATTTGGCGATGGCAATGCTTCAGAGAAATCCACCAATCCATTTACAGCGCTATTTATGTTAGAGCTTAATCACGATTTTGGATACTTAGTATCTGCTTCTTGCCAGCAACGGAACAAGCTTATCCTGTTTGGATTGTAACACAAATATTTTAGCCTCATGAAGAATACAATTCTATCTATCGCATTATCCGTATTTATGTTATCAGGATACGCACAGTCTATTGAAGTCGGTGGCTTGGGTTCTCTGAAGTCTACTTGGATACTAAACGAGAACATCACCAATACATCAAGCGAGCAGGATTACCAACCAACATGGGGATACAGCGCGGGAGCATTTGCGGCAGTACATATTAGCAAGAAGTTTGGTGTCGAATTAGACTATCAGTACGGCACGCACAATCAAGGATTTAGTGCTTCTTCCGGCCCGTACAACTTTATAGACACATTAAATAATGGCGATTCTGATTTTAGCAAGGAATACAATTCAACAATAGAGTTAACGTCGCAAGACATTGCCCTTTTGCTATTACTTGGAGGTGAAGAAGGCGGACATGTAGAACTGGGTGTACAATACTCAAGTCTTTCCGCAGCATTGTACTCGAAG
>JABSPR010000314.1 GCA_013214975.1 Flavobacteriales bacterium | reverse complement strand
ATTGTCATTACTCGTTGTCGATATGCCATCCATAGTTGTGCTACCATTCATACTTCCTGAAAAGTAGATGTCACCACATTTATTTCCATCCATAAAAAATCCTTTATCTTCATTCGTTGTACCTACGCTCCTTAGCCAATTTACGGTACCAGCTCCATTCATGGATCCAATGAATAAGTCTTTTTCTCCAATGGGAGGAAGGCCATAAGCAGCTGTTGGTATAGATGCAAGGGCCAAAGTGTTTCGGTATTCACCAAACAGTAAAATATTATCGTTGCTAGCGGCATACATACTCTTTATATAGCTTGCCGGACTATTTTTGTACCATTGTAGGTTTCCATTAATATCATATTTAATGACCACAGCGCCTTGTCTATTCGGTAAAGTTTGATTGTCTATATCCATAGCAAAAGTTTGAAATGAATAACCTTCTGATCCGTTTATTCTATTGATTCCCCAGTATTTTGAAATGTAAAAGTTATCATCTTCATCAAGCGTGAAAGAAGGGATGTAGTCGGGAGAATATTGCAGCATATGGGTGCCCGTATATCCGTAAGTTGTAAATGAATGCTTCCAAGCTGTCAAATTTTGATCGGCCATAACAACATATCCGCTTCTCATGGCTGTGGTAACTAGGGTGTCCTGTCCAAATATTGCATTGGCTTTATAGTTTCCTACGATCAAAATATCGTTACACTTTGTTTGAGCTAATTTGGGAGAAACAAAAGTCCATTCGTTTAAATTACCCGTATTAGAGCTGTACATTATGTCATAGTTTACAGTGCTAGAATGGTAGCCACCAGGCCCAGCTACTATATGGTTGAGGTAATCACCATTGTCATTTATTTTAAATATAAATATTTGGTTTTGAAAAAGATCTATGACAGACCCGTCTGGAAAAGCAAATTCAGGATGAACACCTCTTGCAGATATGTAAATTTCATTTTTATTATTAAATAGAATATCTGTTACTCCAACAGGGTCAGTATTATTTTGTTGGGTAGACTCTGCTCTACCATGAATGGTCCAGTCTATATTTCCTAAAGCATCATATTTAATTACAAAAGCTTGAACTATTCCTCTATCAAAAGTTATTGTGTTGCTGCCTAGTAACAGCTTTTCACTAGCAAAACTACCACCAACATAGACGTTTCCTTCAAGATCTGTTGCAATACAAGTTCCATAAGAGCTACTGTAATCATCACCAAAAACGTAGTCTGAGCCTTTTTGCTCTTTCGACCATACTTCATTTCCGTTGTTGTCATATTTTACAAAAAACATACTGAATGAAGAGGGCCACGCAGTTTCATCGCGAACATAACCAGTAACATAGGTATTGCCAAGGTAGTCTACATGTTGGTCCAATACCTGATAGCCGTAATTAAAGTTAGCGTTAGTTTGAGATAGAGTATCTACCCAGCACAACTGGCCCGAACCGGAACTAGGTACTTCCACAACGGTAACCGTTTGCGTGAGTGTGTCGGTACAGCCAAAAGTTGATGACATAACTAAAGTAATGGGTTTGAAAGTTTCCGATGTGGTATAAGATACGCTTGGGTTTTGAATTGTTGAAATGCTCGGTGTTGAGCCTGGACCAAAAGTCCAAGCATAGCTGTTACCAAAAGAACTGTTTGTGAAGGTGAGTATGTCTCCTGCAAAAATATTATTGGTGTCCAATTCGAAGTCGGCTATCACAGAATCGATTCGAACAACAGTTGTTGAATCTAAGGTGCTGCTACACCCGAAGT
>JABSPR010000313.1 GCA_013214975.1 Flavobacteriales bacterium | reverse complement strand
TATATTCCAAGAACAATTAATTGAAGCTAAGGAAAAAGCAGAATCAGCAGCAATTATAAAATCTCATTTTTTAGCTAATATGAGCCATGAGATTCGCACCCCAATAAACGGCATAACAGGCCTAGCTAATCTCTTGTTAAAATCGAAATTAACCAGTAAGCAGCAGAAATATCTTAATGCTATATTAAATTCTACTGATTCGCTGTTAGTGATAATTGATGATATTCTCGATATCTCAAAAATTGAGGCAGGAAAAATGACTATCGAGAAAAAGAAATTTGAGATTAGAAAGGCAATCACAAATTTGATGGAAGAATTCAATCTTAAGGCCATTGAAAAAGGATTGAAATTCAACTTAGAAATTGATGATAATGTTCCTAACTTTGTTATTGGAGACATTGTTCGATTAAATCAGATATTATCTAATTTATTAGGAAACGCTATAAAATTCACCAGCGAAGGGTCTATAGAGCTTACTGTAAAAGTAATCAAGACTACTAAAACAAAAGTTAATATTGAATTCGAAGTTACCGATACAGGAATAGGTATATCTCCATCAAATCTTCATTCCATTTTCAAAGCATTTACACAAGTTAAAGAGAATATATCAAGTAAATATGAGGGTACTGGTTTAGGGCTATCTATTGTAAAGAAATTACTTGATTTACAAAAAGGGAATGTTTCTGTTCAAAGTGAATTGCACGAAGGCTCTGTTTTTACGTTCAATATTTGTTATAAAAAAAGCCCATCTAATTTATTAGAAGTCCCCTTAATAGAAAGAAATATTCCCTATGATCTTGTTTCTCTCAAGAATTTAAATATTCTAATTGTTGAGGATAATCTAATTAATCAAATCATCGCTCAAGATTTACTAGCTGACCAAGGATGCAATGTGAAAATTGCAACAAATGGTGAAGAGGCAATCTCCATGTTTTTATCTCATAACTTCGATATTATCCTAATGGATATCCAAATGCCCATTATGAATGGATATCAAGCCATTGAAGTTATTAGATCCAAAATCAAACAAGGACAGGAAAAAACTCCAATTATAGCATTAACAGCATTTGCAATTGAAGGTGATAAAGAAAAATGTATTAAACTGGGTGCTGATGACTATCTCTCTAAACCCTTTAATCCAAATATTCTTTTTGGGAAAATTGCTAGACTAACAACGGGTGTTCAATTAATGTCACCGACCAAAAAGGGCAATTTAAAAAAGGTAAGCGATTTTTCCAATTTGGTAACTATTACCAATGGAAAAGTAAAGCTCATGGTTTTAACTATTAAGACTCTTCGTGAAGAAATCCCTAAAGATATAAGCTTAATAAAAAAAACTATTTCAACAAAAGACTGGAATAATCTATATAAAATACTGCACAGAACATCCCCTAATTTTGATCTTGTATTAACACAACCCTTAAGAAACAATCTTCGGATAATGCAAGAAAACGCCAAGGCTAAAATTAATCTTGATCAAATCCCCAAATTATTTAGACAAATAAATAATAGTGTTCCAAAGCTACTAGATGACTTAAATACAGAATTAAAAAAATTAACTAATGGTCAATGAATAAGAATCTATTATGCTTATTATCTGCCTACATTGGTCATCGACTATAAACAAATTGGTTAATCATTGTAATATAAATACGGACTGCAATCTTATTCCTTTTAATCTATAACATATAGGGACTGTCAAGTATTTCCTTTTATTTTGGTAGTAAACTCGTCAGCCGAGATACTAGAACTTTCTCCAAATGAATACCGATATATGCTTTAGACTGTTTACCGACACATATAAATTAAATAAATCAGACATCTTGTTATCCCTTTAAATAAAGGTTTTATCTAATTAATATTCTCATATTTAACTATAAATAAAACCGAGATATGAAAAACACATTACTTCTTCTTTTTTGCATATCATCACTTTATGTATTTGCACAAGATGTTAAAACATCAAAATTCACGAAGAAAATCAAGGAATATAATATTTCCGAGTTATTAACTTTAGAGAAAATCACACTTAATAGTGAGACTCCTTCTTTTAATAGATCAGAGCCTTTAGGTTATATTGGAGAAGATTATCAACGATTTCACATTCATCTTATCTCGGCATATCAAGACCCTGATAACAAATTAAAATACCACGTTCAGGGCAAGACGAGAGTAAAAAACATTATCTGCGATTTTCAAGGAGAAATTACAATTATAAAATCAAAAACATATAATGAAGGAGACTACCCTGATTTTAAACAAGGTTTTGTTACTGGGAAATACGAATTCTCCGAAACCCCAGGGAAGGTACGGTCAGGAATGCTAAAGGGAGTATTCCGAACAGACTTCCATATTAATGTTCAAGACAAGATAAATTACAATGCTTTGATGTTTCAGGCTGATGGATTTAAAAACAATCAGTTCGAGGGCACGCATACAAATCACAAATCGAAGATTAAGTCAATATGTAACTGGGGTGATTACAGAATACCAAATAGTGATGCGCTGAATATAGGCGCCGCCGAATTTCTTCCCGCTGATAAGTTTTTAGAAAACGGCTGGGAGAGTTATAAGAAAGCCATGGGATATTCAGCTGGCAAAATTGAAATGATGGAAGCCACTATTATTGAAGGAGAAACGTGGTGGGTAAAATAATAAAAGCGCATTTTCAACAAGATTTGAAAGAGTCAATCAACTAACAAAATGGATAAAAAAACAGGAGAATACAGAGAACAACCCAATGACCCACTACATGGGGTTAAGTTAATAATGATACTTGAGTCGCTAGTGAAGCATTATGGATGGGACGAATTGTCGATGGAAGTTAATATCAACTGTTTTAAAAACAACCCAACGATTAAATCTAGTCTAACGTTTTTAAGAAGAACCCCATGGGCTAGAGATAAAATGGAACGGCTTTACATTGATCTATTAAAGAAGAAATAAATACCGATTTCTAATTACCAAATTGACTAACAATGAATTGGGTCCAGCGCTTTACTTGTACAATATCACTTCTTCTTCTTCTTCTTTAAATCGGCATGCCTCTTTTTAATCAGCCCTTTCATAACATCAGATGCTACATCCGTAAAGTACTGTTCATGCTCGCTTAACTCTATTCCTTTACCTGAACTTTTCTCAAGTAATTCTTTAGATAGTTTCGTCAAAATTATTTCTTTATTAATAGTACTCATATTAGCATGTACATCAACGGCAAACTTCAGCACACTATCCTCCAATTCAATATCGTTTAGTTTTCGAGGACTTAACGACTTTACTTTTCCTTCTAGTTTTTTCTCGAACTCTGCGATAATATTTTCGGGACTATCAAATTCTGAAATGATTCTTTTACCAACTAAATCCGCCAACTCCTCTTCTGTATATGTTTTCATTCTATCTATAATAATTGAAATACAAATTTAGCAAAACACAAAATCAGAAACTATGATTACATTGATCTATTGCCAAATGCTAGAACAAACATGAAACCGAATATCAAGGCATCGGGTTAATTAGTTTATAGAGATATAAATAGCCCAGTAAACAAAGAAGAATCTATGAAGTTATTTAAGGAGAACGAAAAGAAGTAGATTGGAATGCACAAATAAGAATTCAGCCAAATAAGAGCCTATAGCAAATAATTACCCATTTCGAAGGTATTTATCCAGAGCCTCTACGATCGTTTAATCACGGGCACGTTTTTTTAAACCTTTATAAGCCGTTTCTACCCAAACAGTTTTTACGCTATTTGGAAAAACACAAATAGAACTTCCATTGAGCGACCTCAATTAATTGAAGGCTCCTTAACTTTACAAAATGAAATGGGAAAGAGTCATTTTAGGAATAGTTGTTTTTTTTACTAGGCATAACGAGTATCCTGTCGATGCTCACTATAAATATACAAGAAGAAGTTGAGCGAGAACTTCTTAAAACCTTTTCGGCTGACCAGATTAAATATTTAATCTTAGTTAATCCCACAATACTATTGATCATCACAACAATCTTGGGTACTCTACTTTCGAAGAAGGTAAACTTAGGAGCTCCGATACTTGAAGGTCTAATTAATAAAAACTCTTCATTTAACACGAAGAGCATATTGGTTTATGGAGCAATGGGTGGCCTCATAAGTGGATGTCTAATAACATTGGTTGGCTTTATTTTCCGATCGTCTATACCAGCCGAGTTCTTTGAGGCAGCAGAAAGTTTTACCCCAAGTATCGCCAATCGTTTTTTGTATGGAGGTTTTACTGAAGAAATCCTAATGCGATTTGGTATTATGACACTAGTTATCTGGGTTGCTTCTAAAGTCATGAAAAGCCTATCCTCTACTCCATATTGGATTGGCATATGTACAGCTGCCGTAATATGCGCTGCCGGACATTTACCAATAGCATTTAGTCTAGTGAGTACTCCTTCTCTCACATTAATATCCTACATAATGATTGGCAATTCACTTGGAGGAATCATATTCGAATGGTTTTACTGGAAGAAGGGATTAGAATCTGCTTTTATTGCCCACATGTTTGCCCATGTTTCTATGCTGACTCTCGAGCCAATACTCTAAGTACACACTTCTTCCCAATATTTATAAAGTATGACGCTATCTGAATTGTATCAAACACCTCATTAACTATTTAAAATAAAACTTATATTTGTACTGACTTACAACACGATAGCTATTATTCAATTCGTAAAATTTGTCAGAAATAAAATTAATTCTTCGGTGATATTTATTACCGAGGTGATTATTTATGCATAAACGGGATTACCCAACAGCCATTTAATGGAAACTATTGAAAACATAAAATTTATTATCACGCTAGTCAGTGAAGGGCTAATTAGAGTGGAGATAAAGAATGACGTTTTGATAGAGAAAGAGGACCTGATTGACAATCATAAGATTTTCACAAAAATGCTCAAGGGCAAACAAGGCTTATTTCTTATCGTGTTCAGAAGAGGTGCTAACGCTACAGACGATGCGAAATCTGAGTACGCAAATTTAGAGAGGTCGAAGCTGAAAATAGCAGACGCCATTGTAGTTGAATCTACTTTACTTAGAATTGGTGCTCAATTTGTATTTAAATTCTTCAAACCAGAGCACCAAAAAAAAATATTCTCTAATGAACAAGAGGGATTAAAATGGCTTGCTACTTTCAAAAGTTAGGAATTCCAGCAAAGCTTCCTCATATTCGTAATTACAAATATCATTGGCACGAGCAATGCAATTCATGAGCAGAAAATGACTCATGACTTTCTTAAGTATATTATTCGTAATTACGTATATTGTTTTAACGCATTTAAACTAAGATGCCATGGAAATAGGAATAGATAGTTTTGCTGCCACGTCTTCTAGACAAGGTGGAACCAACTCACAAGCGCTAAATGAGTTACTTGAAAGAATAGAATTAGCTGACCAAGTATGACTTGACCTATTTGGAATCGG
>JABSPR010000312.1 GCA_013214975.1 Flavobacteriales bacterium | reverse complement strand
GGGGGGGTTGGATATTTACATGTCTCGTAAGAATAAAGATGGTAATTGGGGTAAACCAGTCAATCTAGGTTATCCGATTAATACAAGTAAAAATGAAAATAGTCTACTTGTTGATGCAGAAGGACGTTTAGCGTATTTTGGATCTGATAGAGCAGGTGGATTTGGCGGGTTGGATATTTACTCTTTCCAATTATCGAAGGAAGTTAGACCTAATCTAGTAACATTTATGAAAGGTGTTGTATTTGATAAGGAAAGTAAAGTTCGCTTGGGAGTGAAGTTCGAGTTAGTTGATTTGCAGACGGATAGCATGATTGTTGAGTCTCGTTCGGATAAATCGAATGGGGAATTCTTGGTTCCGTTGCCTTCAAATGGAAATTATGCATTGAATGTTTCTGCTCCTAACTACTTATTTTATTCGGAGAACTTCAGTCTTAAAGAAAAACAATACAGCGAACCATTTTTAATGGATGTGCCATTGCAGCCAATAAAGAAGGGTGGTAATGTAGTATTGAAAAATGTGTTTTTTGAAACAGATGCCTTTAATTTAAAAGCAGAATCTAAAATCGAATTAGGGAAGCTTGTTGAGTTTTTGGAGATAAACAAAAATGTTATTATTGAGATAAGGGGTCATACCGATAATGTGGGTAGCGCAAGTCACAATAAGGAATTATCGACCAATAGAGCAAAAACCGTATGGGATTATTTAGTAACACATGAGATTTTTGAGGATCGAATTAGTTATAAAGGATACGGAGATGAAAAGCCAATTGCTTCCAATGATACAGAAGAAGGAAAGGCGAAAAATAGAAGAACAGAGTTTACAATAGTGAGTAATTAACTCACATTTGTACAAGATCCATTTTGCACACGTTGCATTTGCCTTCTGTATCTTTCCCGCTGCCTTGGCATTTCATTGGACATTGAAACGAAAATGTTTTTTCAACCTTACTTTCGGTTTGTTCTGTAGATTCTTTTTGTTCAGAACCACAGCTCATTACTAGAATTGTAAAAATTGATATTACTAAGTATTTCATAAGGTAATTTTTAAGTCGTTTATTTCAAGGCATTTTGAATAGTCAATAACTTAACTAATAGAGGTTCTAATAAATCGATCTGAAGCATATTAGCGCCGTCCGATAATGCTTCTTTCGGATTTGGATGAGTTTCTATGAAAATACCATCTACGTTATTAGCTATACCTGCCTTTGCAATAGTTTCAATCATACTTGGGTCACCGCCAGTAACGCCACTAGATTGATTTGGTTTCTGAAGAGAATGCGTAATGTCTAGGATAATTGGAACTCCTATGGATTTCAATTTTGGGATGTTCGTGAAATCAACAATTAAATCTTGATATCCGAATGAGTTACCTCTCTCAGTTACCATTACATTTTCATTGTCCGACATCCTTACCTTATCTACAGAGAATTTCATGGCATCGGCTGATAGGAATTGACCTTTTTTAATGTTAACAGTTTTCCCTGTTTTGGCGGCTGCTACAAGTAAGTTAGTTTGTCTACAAAGAAATGCTGGGATTTGAAGTACATCAGCAAATTCGGCAGCCATAGAAGCTTCTTCCGATTCGTGAATATCCGTTACGATAGGTAAATTAAAACTGTTCTTTACTTTTTTAAGTATTTCAATCGCTTCATGATCGCCTATACCCGAAAAGGAATCTAACTTAGAACGGTTGGCCTTTCTATAGGATGCTTTAAATACGAAGGGGATCGAATATTTTTCAGATAATGCTTTTATCCTTTCGGCAATTTGCATGGTTGTAGATTCGTTCTCTACTGCACAGGGTCCAGCTAGGAGCAGGAAGTTGCTAGATCCAGAATGACTTAAACCGTTAATATTATATTTCATTAAAATAATTTATGCAAACTTAAATAATAGCTGGTTCCTATCAAGCCATTTGAATCGAATAAAGCATCAACATCTGAGCTGCCCAATACAATAAGTATTTTTTTGAACGATGTTGATAGTTCTAAGCCAAGGTTAATTTTTCCGTAGCCGCCATATGCAATTTTAACGCCACCTAATATTTTATCCGAGAATTTGTACTTGTTTATAAAGTAGAAGTAGGGGATGTAGTTAGAGTTTAATTGATGTCTGAGTCCTATAGTAGAATAAATTTTATCGTTGGATAATTTCTTAGTTCCTTCTATTTGTATAATAGCAGGAAGGACAGTTGAAAAGCTTGATAGAGAGGCAGGGCCAAGTATGTTATTCTGGATGGAATCTTTGTTGATGTCGGTAAAAATTGAATCATTGATCGTTAATACATCTTCAATTTCTATTCCATCAAAATGAAAGCTCTCATTGTTCGTATAATTAGTTGAACTAGAGTTCCATTTTATCGTTCCAAAATCAGAGATAGAAATGTTAATATTATCACCATTCTCAAAGTCAATCTTTGTATAAATGTCTGTTGATATGCCAATACCATTCATGTCAAGAGCTCCGTTATTATCTTGGTCTGTGTATGAAATTGACCCATCCATTGAAAAATCGATGTACTCAGCTCTTTCTTGAGTATACAAGCTAGTTTGATCCGATAAATTAACAGAAATACCACTTCGTCCTTTAACCAATGCCAAGCCTAGGGCTGTTGTAATAGTTCTTTTTTCGTTAGAAATGCTTTTGAAGAATCCAAACTGAATTTGTTCGAATGCAATTCGTTGAAAGGATAAAGGTCCAAGGTTTGCTTCGATTCCAAGGAAAGGTTTATTTCCATAAAAGATAAGATCAAATACATCTTTTGTGTACGATATATCTAGATGGTCTCTTGTTTTGATGCCAATAAAATATCCAGCGTTACTGATTCCGAGGAACTCTTCTTTAGTCTCACCAAATACTAAACTTGTCTGTAGATCATATCCTGTGAGATTTTTTTCGCTTTTATGATTGGAGGAATTAAGATCTTTTAGCTCTGTACCTATCGAGCTTTCCTTGAGAAAGCTATTAGTAAGAGCATTGGAATTAATATCGAATCCTCCGTCGATGGTAATAAAACTTCCATTTTGATTGTAATCCATTTCTTCAAAACCATAATAGCGGTTTAGCTGAGAATATGATTGTAAGGATGACAATCCGAGTAATAAGAATGTAAATATTTTCCTTTTCATTTTATTGCGTCATCAACAGGATAAGTAAAATCACCAACTACCTTAACATCTATCCCGTAATCAGAATAAATTTTAGCTCCCGTACTGGACGACGATGTAGAAAAGTCTACAAAGATCATCATCTTATAAGTTTCGTACAGGTTATCAATTTTTTCTTTGCTCAAGGGTATGAATAATTCAGATTTCATTTTATCCTCTACTTTATTCGTAGACATGTCAATAACAGCTGCTTGGATGTTCTGCTTGGATGCAAATAAGGAGTCGATAATTACATTACTATTATTCATTAAATAAATTTGAACATTAGCTTCAATTGGAAATCCGTTGTCGATTATTAGATTAAGTGAGCCATTTTCAATTTTAGAAAGATTCTCATTTCTTTCCATCGTAAAATTAACCGTATCAGAGAGTACCAAGCCTTGCGCAATTACATTAAGAGGGATATTGAGGTTTAATTTTGTAGAAATTCCTGATCCATAATAAATAAAATCGGTGCCACTGTTTTGTGGAGAAGGAGGAGTAATGGTTGCTAGAGGGTTTATTTCTACTTGTGCTGAATAGCTAATTTGATTGGGGATTGTTTCAATAATTCCACGGGCATCATTATTAGGGAAAATCAAATAGGATGTTAGTGGTACAATTGGCAAATTATCCTCTGGTGATGCAACAGATACTGGGTCTAGGGATGTTGAAAACGAAGAGTTGTTGTTATCGTTTGTTGATGTAATATTAGTGATGGATGCAGAAATATTTACACCGATTTCATTTGATATTTCTAAATCTAAATTGATAGAGCTAAATGAAAGTGCATTTATAGGGCTGTTACTAATTTGGTTAAATAAGTCTAAATCAACAGTGTTTGGTCCGAAGGCATGAATGTCGTTTAATATGTGCCCTACGGCATGTTCTGGAACAATGTCTTGAATCGAAAAGTAAACTTCAACGGAGTCTTGTTTAGACAGTGAAGTTATTTCGCCAGTGTATTTTATATTACCCTCTAGTATATGATACATTGTGTTTATCTTATCTAAGTTCTGGCCTGTAAGATCCAAAGTGAATCCATCCAGTTTTGTAAACACACTATCAACAATGGATTTAGGAGGACATATAGCTGTTGCTCGAAATAGATTGCCGTTACTATCCCAAGAATTAGGAAGTACATATTCTAAAAACAATGTGTCTTCAAGTGTATTAACGATATTAAACACAAAATTCCCAGTTTTTACGGTCACTTCATTTAGCCATAAACCATCTAGACCAAATGACGTTTCTAATTCTCTGTAAATTATAGACTGCTCCGGGAAGATTGCAGTGGCACTCTCTATATCTAAATCGGACTGTGTTAAACTGAATATTATTCCATCTTCAAGTTCAATTGTAGGACAGACGGGAATACAGTCGGATGTCAAATCAAACGAGATAACGTTGAATATGATTTCACCCTCTACATATTGACCTGCAAGTGGGATTACATCAGAAGATGTGCCATATGCTTCAATTAAAGGGATTGTAACTGAGCCAAAGACAGACCCGTCGCTAGCATTTTGCAGTTCTATTGTTATGTTTTCTATATCGAGAGGTAGGTCGTTAGTGATTTCCATAGTTAATTCACCTTCATTGAAAGTTGCAGATTCGAAAAAACTACTGAAGTCTACATAGTTTGAAAAACTAAGATTTTGAAAAGCACTAATTTCGGCTGGCGTTAGCGGGTCCCCAACAAGAGATGCAAGTAAAAAGCCGAATAGTGGGTTTGATGTTCCTATCTCGGATAATGTAATAGAATCTACAGCACTGAAATCGGTAATTTCGATACTATCTAATTTTGCAACGTAAGAATAAGAAGTGTCTTCGATTTCCAATAGTGTATCTATCCGTAAAGTAAAAAGGTCTTGTTGATAGACAATGGTTAAAGAACTATCGCTTTCTGTCTGGACTAAAGTATCTGTTAATAGGTTCCCGATTTTTAAAGAAGTTGATACTAAAGGAGACATCACGTCGGCCTCCCATGATGGAATCGTAAGATCTCTTTTGCAGGAAAATTGCAAAAGCAGTGTTGCAAATAAAAAAAACAGTAACTCTTTTTTAAACATCATCGTATAGCTTTACCTGAATGGATTCTAAGTTAGATAAAAATAATTATCTATTGAGTTGATAGGTAATTATATGTAGTATGCTTGGTAATTTATATACTAAAATATTGCAGTTTTGTGCTGAGATATTAAATGAGAGCGAAAATATTTAACAAGACATTCTTTTATACATGGATAATTATATCCGTATTGATGTTCAGTATGTCATATTTATGGCACGGTTTGGTATTGAATGATTTTTTGAAAATACAATACCCTTTTAATATTTTTATTTCACTAGCAGTTGTGGTTTATATGTCTATAGGGGCTGTTATGGCTTCCGTCTTTAGTATTATGGAAGTGGAACAAAGCCATGTGCTTAAATCTATGTGTCTCGGGCTGGCAATAGGCTTTCTGGTATATAGTATCGTAATGCTATTTGGAATATCTTATAGAACGGACATTGATTTTACATACGTCGCGATAGATTTTACTTGGCAAATATTTGAGCAAGGAGTCGGAGGGATAGTACTTGGCTTGGTTTATAAGCAGGTAAAAATACTTGAAGAAAGGTGGGCTCAATAGTTGTATTTTCCTTTCCACAAGGAGTTTAAATACAGTTTTATTTCTTTTTCTCTACGGTTAGATCCTGGTTCGTAAAAAACAGTTTCTTTTATTTCTTCTGGTAGATATTCTTGTGAAGAAAAATTCTGATCAAATTCGTGCGAATACTTATATCCTTTCCCATAATCTAACTCTTTCATCAATTTTGTAGGTGCATTACGTAAATGCAATGGCACAGAAAGGTTTCCCGTTTTCTGAACTGCCGAAATGGCTTTGTTTATTGCCGCGTAAGACGAATTGCTTTTAGCGGATACGGCTAAGTATGTAGTTGCCTGAGCTAATATTATTCGACCTTCTGGCATTCCAATGTTTCTGATTGCTTCGAAGCAATCATTTGCAATTCCTAAGGCATTTGGGTTTGCATTGCCTATATCTTCAGAAGCCGCTATTACAAGCCTTCGCGCAATGAACTTCGGATCTTCACCTCCTTCAATCATTCTTGCCAGCCAATAAAGAGCTCCATTCGGGTCACTTCCCCTAATTGATTTTATAAATGCAGATATAATATCATAGTGTTGTTCTCCTGTTTTGTCATACAGGGCAATGTTCTGTTGGGCTACAGATGTTATTACTTCGTTTGTAATAATAATTTTGTCCTCTTCAAATGAGTTTATAACGAGTTCAAAGAGATTCAGAAGCTTT
>JABSPR010000311.1 GCA_013214975.1 Flavobacteriales bacterium | reverse complement strand
TCAACATCCAAAAACACGTGAAAAACACGTGAACTTGTATTTATTGAAGAATACGCGAAAAAACGAAAGCCTTGATATCTACTGATATCAAGGCTTTTGAAGTGAACCCGACAAGATTCGAACTTGTAACCGCCTCATTCGTAGTGAGGTACTCTATCCAGTTGAGCCACGGGTCCTTTAATAGCTGTAAAGATATTTTATTAATTTTTTAAAATCATTAATGGAACCCATTTTTGTTTCTGCTAGATGAAAAATCAACTGCAATTTGATGTAATGTCATTCACAGTTGATAATTGTCGATTAACAGAATAATCCGGTTTTTCAGTACCAATTATCAACGAATTAGATCAGCTAGGCGTATTAACAGTTGTATAATTGAAATAAAATCAATTTTAAATGAGAAAACTAAGAGAAATTCTACTAATCGAAGACAACGAAACAGCCGTGTTTCTCGGAAAACGAATTATTTAAAAAAAAAATCAGGTTGCCGATGTAATCACAGTAAAAATGAACGGACTTACTGCTTTAGAATATCTAACTGGAAAAGTAAGTAATGATGAGGATTTGCCTGAACTTATTTTATTAGATCTTAAGATGCCGGTAATGGATGGTTTTGAGTTTTAAAGGAGTTAAATGAGCTTGTACCAACGCGGAAAAATCCTCCAGCGGTTGTAGTTCTTACCTTACCACATCTATGCGAGAAGATGATATAACCAGGATAGGAGACTTAGGGATAGATTTATACTTGAATAAATCTTTTGACGAAGATAAATTGAAAAAAGCTGTTGAAAAAGTAATCCATGCAAATGAAGATCCAAATAAAGAATATAAAGTATTACTTGTAGACGATAGTGATTTGAACAATTCGATTGTAACGCATATGATGAGTACTTACAATTGTAAAGTAGACTCTGTCTTAAACGGGAAAGGCGCTCTGGAGAAACTAGATAAGATTGAATATGATTTAATAATTATGGACGTAAATATGCCCATTATGGACGGGATTGTTAAGGTACAATAATTAATGATATTAGGAGAGAGAAAGATGTTGTGTATAATTATTTAATTGAATATGGTTATACTCAAAGTATGCATCATCGAATAAACCTAAACAATCGGAGATTGTAGCCCTTCATTTAACGGTTTTGTAATCGTAAATGATAGGCTAAGAGCCGAGATTGGTCTATTAATTAGTACTTTTACAGCTTAAAATAAACCAACGCAAAGCCTCTTGATTCGTGTATCGAGTATATCTAATCTTGCTTTTTTCAATATCTGTTGCCATTTCTAAGGCGCAGTATATTAAAAATCCTGACGAGCTTTATAATAAGGTAAAATACGAGCAAAAGAACTATACAAAATATTTGTACTACCCAGAAGTTCTTGCTATGCACATTGAAAAAGCAAGAGCGTTTTACATAAAGGGTAATTATCAAGCAGCAATAAATAAATATAATATGATTCTTGATACGGATACAACCAATCCGTTTATATATCATGAATTAGGGTTGTGCTACTTTAATCAAGGCTTCATAAGTAAAGAGAAAGCATTAGAGTTTTTCAAAATATCAATTAGAAAATCTATTCCAGGAGACACTATTCAAGAATCATTCTTTTATCTAGGCAAAACCTATCATATGATTGGGGAGCATGAAATAGGTATAAAATATCTCGAGCACTTTAAGGGGAAAATCAAGGATAGTTATTCTGGTTATATTTTAGCCGACGACATGAACCGCCAAATAGAGACATCAACAAATGCAATATTTTACAAGAATGATGCACCAACACCGCATGCAATTTCAAATTTGGGTAAGGTGATAAATACTAACACTGGTCAGTATAACCCTATTGTGAATGGTGAGATGAGTACCTTAATTTATTCAGAAAAGAATAATGCATATCCTCAGTCAGCAAGAGACAATACTGATGAATTGCTAATGATTACAAAATTTCAACCGGATGGAAAGTGGAGCAAGCCGAGTAAGCTAAAAGAGAGTTCTAAATTAGTAGTTGAAAATCTCGATAAGAAAGCACAAATGCTAGGATTTTCATTAGATAATACGGAAATATATGTGTATCAACTTAATGATATTTATCTTGGTAAGATTACTAAAGGTAAGTATGTAACATTAAAACCTTGGAATTGCACATTCTTGGATAAAAAGGCTTACGAGCCTCATTTCTATTTTACGAAAGATGGTAATAGTGTTTATTTTACTAGTGATAGAGAAGGTGGTTATGGGGGATTAGATATTTATAGGTCTGTAAAAAATGAGGATAGTACATGGACTGTTGCAGAAAATCTAGGGCCAATTATCAACTCAAAATATGATGAAATTACTCCTTTCATGACGACAGAAAATGATCGATTATATTTTTCTTCTCTAGGACACAGTAGTATGGGGGGCTACGATGTGTTTTATTCGGATAATATAAAAGAAGATTGGTCTTTGCCTAAGAATATGAGACAGCCAATCAATTCTTCCATGGATGATTTAGGTTTTGTTATTGGTCCAAATAATAAAACAGGACTAATATCTTCTTCACGAGAAGGAGGAAAAGGGGATATGGATATCTATGAATTTGCAATTGAATGTGCCTTCATTAATACTGTGAGGTTAAGGGGTGTTGTGATGACTAAAGATGACGAATTAGTTGAAACCCAAATAACCTTCACAAATAAAATATCGGGAAAGAAAGTAGTCGCTTATGCAGCTGCATCTAAAAAAGGTTCTTTTATCGTAGAGCTTAAGGCAAACACGAATTATGTAATGAGTATTGAGAGGGGTGGATATTTAAAGCAAACGCAGGAAATACATACACCAAAACAATGCGAGCCATATGAGATTTTTCAGGTTATTCATATGAATAAGAAAAAGACGGGAGAGAATAAAATAGAACAAACAGTTTCGTTTCGAAATGCATTTTTTGATATACAAAAGCACCTTTTAGTTGAGCAACGAGATGTCTTTGAAAAAGGTCTTATTGATGCTTGTACGGATTTTATCAATTTAATGGAACCAGAAGATACTGAATTGAACTATTTCATTAACGAGAAAAAGATGGAATTGAATACAGATACTGTAATCGCAGACATAGTAAAAGATACTATTCCTGACTACGAGGTTGAAAATGCTCTTTCAAATACTCGAGTATTGGTAGATAGAAAAGTAGAGCAAATTAGCGATACAGAGTACGTCGTAACATTAAATATTAAGCATAAGGAAATTGAGGGATCAGTTAAGCTTTCTGAATTAATACCTGCTCACTTTACAGCAGAAGCCGTGCAGTCGGCCGGGGCAGATATGGGTTTTTCGAATCAAGAACTATCCTTTACTTAGAACAGGTTCCCCAAAAACATTGCGTTTGAAATTAGCTATATAATAAAAGCAAATGCAAACTTCTCAAAATCTACCGTTATAGTTGGTCAAGTTGAATATAACGAAGGTGAAGAGGTAAAAGTCTATAGTGTCGATGCCGTACATGTGAGCGAGACAGACATTAAAGCATTTAAGGAAACGATAGAAGTATTATCTGCTGAAGAAACCATACCTAAAGTAAAAACAAAGAAAAAGGCAAGAAAAGGTAAATTCATATTCAAGAATATAAATTTTGAATTTGATAGCTATTTAATTTCCAATGCAGGAGAGACTGAATTATTTAGAGTAGTTGACTATTTGGTAGAGAATGAGAAAATAAAAATAGAAATAGGAGGACATACAGATAGTGTTGGAACAAGAGCCTATAACAGACTGCTTTCCAAAAGAAGGGCCAACTCGATAGGAGATTTTCTTTTAGATAATGGGGTTCATAAACGAAGTTTTAAAGTTGTTGGCTACGGTGAAAGGTATAGACGGTTTTCTTTAAACCTAAAGAATAGACGTGTAGAACTAGTTGAGTTACCTATGGCGGCCGATCATTATAAAGATCTGGATAATAATAGACCAAAGCCTAAATCTAATCCAATTAATGATGATTATGAGGAAGAATTTGATGAGGATGAACCTAATGAAGTAGTAGAAACAGAGTATGTAACAATGGGGCAATTGGGATATTATACAGTTCAGGTTGGAGCATACGGGTATCATGTTGATTTGGATTTTTTCAAAGGATTACCAGATGTTAAAGAGATTATTGATGCTGACGGAATGTATAGATATATTACCGGTCAATACGAATCATTCAAGGAGTGTTCATCTCATTTAGATGAAGTACGAGGATATGGATATCAGGCATTTATCCAGTTCTAAGCCCTCCGGTAAAATTACCTAAACGTTTTGCTTTTCATTCTCGTAATAAGCTATATGTTTAAAGAGAAATATAAAAGAAGAAGCTACCTCGTCGGTGCAATAGTCTATATGTGTGTTGATGTAATGGTTTCAATAATATTTGTTATAACTGATACAGGAGGCACTAATAAGTATCAAGTAAACAAAGCAAACTTACCGACTAATATCGCTAATTATGAAAGGTAGTGTCCCAAAAAGTGTGTCTAGGTCATCTCGACTAATGAATTTGAAGTAGTAAATTTTTCTTCAAAATTTACATCCTTTCATTCAGTTTCTTGTCAAATTTAAAATTGGATAGCTCATGTATCCATCTTCTTTAAGTACTCTATTCAAACTATCTTGTAGTTGTAATTTTGTTAATTCAATCATCTCAATTAGTGTTTAATATTTAAAGTTTTCGAATACTTCAAATATATTAGTTGAG
>JABSPR010000310.1 GCA_013214975.1 Flavobacteriales bacterium | reverse complement strand
ATTGCATGTGGGTATAATTTATTTGATCCTAACTAAGTTGCTTCAGTTTATGCTCGGAAGGACTAATCGGTATTACGTCTATGGAATAATTCTTCTAGTAACCTTATGGTTTTATGCAGCAATCACAGGATTTTCAGCGTCTATTTGCAGAGCTACAACAATGTTTAGTCTTGTTATTATAGGAGATAATTTAAATCGACAAGTAAATATTTATAATTCTATTTTGGCTTCTGCTTTTATACTATTACTGACAGATCCATTTTGGATATTTGATGTAGGGTTTCAACTGTCTTATATCGCAGTATTAGGAATAGTTACCTTTCAGCCGAGTATCGAAAAGTGGCTTAGTTTTAAGAATACTGTCTTAAAGTATATGTGGTCAATATCAGCCGTATCTATAGCAGCGCAAATAAGTACTTTCCCTTTATCCGTTTTCTATTTCCATCAATTTCCTATATATTTTTTACTTTCAAATTTGATAGTAATTCCTATAGTTGGGGTGGTCTTAATTCTATGTCTGTTTTTTTTGAGCACCTATTATATTCCTCTAATAGGGATTACAATAAGTAACGTACTACTGGTATTGGTTAAGGGATTAAATCAATATGTTGCATGGGTAAATGTTATTCCCGGAGCCACAATAGAAAACATTTCTATCACAATCAATCAATGCATATTAATGTATGCAATGCTAATTTGCTTTTATATTTACTTCGTAACTAGAAGATCCGATTGCTTAATAATAGGATTAGTTACTTTGCTTTTCGCTTTAGGTTCAGCGCTATAAGTTATTTACTATTTGCTATCTGGTATTTTTCGTAAGCAATATTTCTTTTTTCAATAGCTGGTCCGATTGTATTGAAAAGATTGTCGGTAGCTTCTTTTGCCAAATCTCTTAGAGGTCTAATTTCTTCTTTCTCATAAAGGTTTGTAATGTCGAACTCAAATTGAGTATCTGAAATGGCATCATGGGCAACTTTATACATTTTTTTTCCAACCTTATCATATGCTTTAATTCTAATTCTAACTTGAACCTTTGTAGTCGCCCATTTATCAATTTGTTTTACTCTCGACAAACCATAATCGAGGGCAATAATTATTATTGCTGTTTGTGATTCAAAAACCTTCTTTGCTTTTATGATAGGTCCTTTGCCCATTTCGCTAATTTCAACGTACCCTTCAGGAGCAATTTTGGGTTGTTTGAATTTATTTGTTTTTGCTTCCGAAACAATTCTGTTGTCATAGCCTGAAGTAGATAAAACAGTCTCCTCTGGTAGTAGGTTAAAAGGTAACTTACCTAAAGAGCCATCCATTAATCTATCATGAACTTGAAGCATCAAGGTTTCATAATTGAATATATTAGTCTGTGTTAGTTTGTTGAAGTTTTCCTGTATGCCACTAAAACCGGTAGTTAAGAACTCTTTGTGGAAATAAATAGATACAATTGCAGCATCTTCAATTTTAATCTCTTTCTTACTGTTAGAAGCATTCTCTGTAGTCCATCCCATTGTTAAGAAAGTTACAGAAAAAATAATTGCTATTGTTGTTAATCTATTAAGCATTGCTTTAGTTTTATGATGAGTAAAATTGAGTGTCAAAAATACATTTTTAATTTATTTCAGTTAGATAATTATGAATCTGAAACTAGAACAAAATTATTTTAAGTTGAGCATACAGATTCATATTCAAGGTTTAATAATTTAAACAATCGCATTTACAAACAACATGCCAGATAATTCCAAAGTAATGGGTTCAGTGCCTGTCTTTATGACGGCCATCTCAACAATACTTGGCGCCATCCTTTTTTTACGGTTTGGCTATGCTGTTGGGAATCTTGGTTTCTTAGGTACACTGGTTGTTATTCTGATAGGTCACCTTGTTACAATTCCTACTGCATTGGCAGTTGCGGAAATAGCAACTAACCAAAAAGTAGAAGGAGGCGGAGCATATTACATTATTTCTAGGTCATTTGGTTTAACAGTTGGTGCTGCTATTGGTATAACCTTGTTTCTATCACAGGCAATCAGTGTTGCGTTTTATGTAATTGCATTTGCAGAAGCTTTTGAGCCTGTTATCAATTGGTTATATAATGAATATGGGTTTGTGCTTACAAAGAAAATGGTAAGTCTTCCCCTTATGGGGGGCTTAACCTTGCTTATGTTAACGAAAGGTGCAAACGTTGGTATGAAAACTCTTTACCTCGTTATCGCAATATTGTTTGTTTCACTTCTTATGTTTTTTATGGGAGACAATCCCGAATATAGTGGCGAATTTAATTGGACAGAAAAGGTTTATAGTCCAGATGGTTTCTTTGATGTTTTTATTATCATATTCCCAGCATTTACAGGAATTGCAGCAGGATTAGGTCTCTCAGGAGATTTGAAAAATCCGTCTATTTCTATTCCGCGTGGAACACTATGGGCTACTGTTGCAGGGGTAATTGTGTATATCGCCGTGGCGTATAAGCTAGCCACTTCAGCATCAGTGTACGATTTAGCAAACGATCAGATGATAATGAGTAAAATAGCTATTTGGGGACCAATAATTCCAATAGGATTAGCTGCTGCTGCTTTTTCTTCTGCTTTGGGTTCGGTTATTATCGCCCCAAGAACGTTGCAAGCTTTAGGAGTAGATAGAGTTTTTTCATCTGGATTTAGTAGGTGGATTTCTAAGGGGAAGCGATCAAACGATGAGCCTGTAAATGGTGTTTACATAACATGTGCAATTGGATTCTTCTTTATTTGTATTGGAGATATAAACTTTGTCGCACAAATTATATCTATGTTTTTCATGGTTACCTATGGAGCCATTTGCTTGGTTTCTTTCTTGGAGCATTTTGCTGCGGATCCAGCATATAGACCAACTTTTAGATCAAGATGGTACATTTCTTTGTTTGGAGCTTTACTTAGTTTATGGTTAATGTTTGAAATGCATTGGATCTATGCTTCTTTGGCAGTTTCTATAATGTTTTCGATCTATCTATGGATTCAATATACGCAACCGGATAGGCGGGGAGTGGTGAAGTTATTTAGGGGTGTTATTTTTCAATTAAGTAAGGAAATGAGGGTGTTCTTACAGAAACGTGATGCTTTAGAAGATGAAGCGATGTATTGGCGTCCATCTGTGATTTGTATTTCAAGTGTATCGTTTAAGCGTAATGCGGCTTTCGAATTCGTATCGTTGATTTCTCATAAATATGGTTTTGGGACCTATATCCATCATATTGAAGGTTATTTAAATGAAGAGACAAGTCATAAAGCAAAGGAGACATTAGCGAAATTGAGAACGATTTCAGAAGGAGCAAATAGTAAAGTTTTCTTGAATACTATTGTTAGTCCATCGTACACATCTGCAATTGCACAAGCGATTCAATTACCTGGAGTTAGTGGGAAAGATAATAATATGATTCTGTTTGAATATTCGGATTCGGAACCTGAAATGCTAGATGTAATTGCATCTAATTATGATTTACTAAGTGTAACACAGTTTGATATTTGTGTTTTGCGCTGTACGGAAAGAAACTTTGGAAGTAAAAAAGAAATTCATGTTTGGTCTTCCACCAACGATTATGAGAATTCAAATTTGATGATTTTATTGGCATACATTATTCTCGGTCATCCAGCTTGGAAGAATGCACAAATAAAACTCTTTAGTATATACCCAGAAGGGGATAAGAAAGATGCCATAGAAAGATTATCAGAAATGATTGGTTCAGGCAGATTGCCTATTTCATTATCTAATATCGAGTTGATACCACAGAATAAAGAGAATTTCAATGAAATTGAAATCAAGAAAATCAT
>JABSPR010000309.1 GCA_013214975.1 Flavobacteriales bacterium | reverse complement strand
TTGGCATCTGTAAATCCATTATTATTAAATCATACTTATGAATTTCAAACAGACCAAGAGCCTCTTCTCCACTTTCGACTGAGTCGCTATTTGAACTTAGGGCAACTAAATAATGTCGTAATACCCGATTGCTTATTTCGTCGTCATCTATCAATAAAACATTATATCTCTTGATAGAGGGTTTTACATTCAATGTAACGAGATCAACAGCTTGCATCACCTTTTTTACCGTTAAGTTTTTTAGCAGATACAAACTCACTCCATAACGGGATGTATTATTAATATCAAAATTCAACTCTGATGAGCTCAGTACTACAATCTCCGAACAATTTCCGAATGGAATTTGTTCTCTAATCAACCGCAAGAAATCAATGCCACCCATAACTGGCATATTCAAGTCTAGAAATATCAAGTCTGGTTGTGATTTATTATTTGAGGTTCTTTCAACTAAGGCTGAAAGTGCTGCGGATCCGTCTCTATACCTGGTTATTTCTTTAGTAACATTCATTTTCCCCAACAAACGATGGCTAAGGAAAAAGGATGAATCATCATCCTCTATTATAACTATTTCTTTGAGCATAACTTATTTACGGGTACAAAACATTTAAGTTCAAATCCAACCAGGTTTATTGCCAAGTAATTTTGAAAGTTGTGCAATATCCTTCCTTATCCATGACATGACTTAACTCCTCTATTTCGACACCTTTCTGTTCAAAGCGTTCTGCCAAGCCTTTTATCAAACCAACCACCATAGGATTCAAACCTGCCCTTTTTGAGGAGTAGATTAATTCTAATAAGTTATTTTCTTTATTTTTCACTTCAAACTTCGGGGGAATTAGGCCAGGCATGATTTTTCCAACTCGAGCGTGCAACGAATTTAAGTTCTCAATAAATTCAACAAATGTACTCCCAGCTTTATCCAGCATTTCACCATAACCTTGCTCTGCAGTATACAAAACCCAATATGTACCAAATGCTTCTAATAGGTCTGCTCCTGCTACTCCTGTTACTTCACTTGCAACTTCAACCATTTTATAAGTAATGGCATCATCATATTGTTTCATTGCTAAAAAAACGTCATCTTCAACTCCTGATTTACGCTTAATTTCTTTCCATTTATCTTCACCAAACTCAGCCGTAACAAGGCCTTGAATAGCATGATTTACAAGTCCATACATATATTTAATTATTTACATTATTAATAATTCTAATTAATTTTTCAACATTAATCGGCTTACTCAAGCACGATACAACTCCTTTGCTCTTACACTTTGCTTCTTCACATTCATTCATGTTTGCCGATAATGCAATGATTGGAATATTCTTTCCAAAATCACTTTCTTGAAGTCTATCCATTAAATCGTACCCATCCATTTCAGGCATCATTAGATCCGTTAGAATAACATCAATATTGTTATTCTCTTCAAATAGCTCTAAAACATCCTTTGCGTTTCTCTTTGAAATCACTTCAGCACCCTCTAACACCAATACATTCTCAAGAAGAAATAAATTGAATTCTTCATCATCAACTATGACTATTTTTTTTCCTAACATACCATATTTCATATTTATCAATATTACGATATAGGCAAAACCAAAGAGAACAAACTCCCCTTACCCAATTCACTTTTAACTATTATTTCACCACCGAGAGCAATACTCATGTTTTTACAAATTGCTAAACCTAAACCTACTCCTCCATACTTTCTTTTTGACGAACCATCTAGTTGTTCAAATTGATTAAAAATCTGGTCTAGATGTTTTCTGCTGATTCCAATTCCGAAATCTTGAATGCTAATAACCACTCTATCACTATTTGACCGATGTACAACATTGTGAATCCCTTCTAATATATTAGTATTGTATACTTCAATATTCAAAATCACATCTCCGCCAGGCTCACTAAACTTTCTTGCATTCGATAACAAGCAATTAATTATCTGAGTAACTTTTGCTTCATCACTTACAAAGTGTTTCCCTCTACTTTCATTACACTCAATAATAAGTTTCATACCGGCCTTTTCAAAATCAGTTATGTGCTCTTTCCTAAGAACATTCAACAATTCCTCAATTAATATTTCATCTTTCTTAACTTTAATTTTACCTGCATCAAGTTTAGCCAACATCAGTACATCTTCTATTAACTTAAGTAGATTTTCACCTGACTTTTCGATTCTAGTTGCAAACTCGATATCTTCTTTACTTAATCTTTTCATGCTATTTTTTCGAAGAAGTTGAGAAAGAATGAGGATACTATTAAGAGGTGTTTTAAATTCGTGAGACATATTTGCCAAAAATTCATTTTTGTATTTATCAGCTCTCATTAATGCCTTTACATTTCTTTTTATTCTATTTTCAGACTTCTCCATCTCCAAATTTTTCTTCCGTAATTCGACAGTTCGCCTAGTGAGTCGCTCATTAATAAATTGTAATTCTTCTTGAGATTTTCTAAACAAGGTAATTGCAGCTTCCAGCGTTTCATTCTGCTCCTCCAAATCACTCTTTTTTTCTCGAATCATTCTCACTTGATAATTCGTGTAAACTTCTTTTATCGACAACTGATATAGTCTAATATTTGATTCTCGAATTGAATATGACAGAAATAAAAGACCAAGGGTAGATCCTATAAACAGTGCTATCCAGTCAAAAGCATATGTGATAATACCTAACCCACCAAATCCCCATTTAATTTTTACTACAAAAACTACAATCAGTACAAAATAAGAAACTAACAAGGCCTTCATATCTCTAAAAAGAGATATTGCTGCGAAAGACCCAAGCATGTAAATGGGAAGGATATAATTACCTTCTATTTGACTAGAAATTAATACGACCGTTAATATTTGCGCTATACAAATGACATGAATTTTATTCGTGATGTTAACGTTATTAAATATTAGAAAGATTGAAAGAGTCAAAACAACTACTCCAATACTTAATAAGATTTGAAAAGAAGAATAAGTGCCAAACCACAAATGCAAAACTTGCGAATTAGAATAATAAGATCTTATTATTATAAAGAACCATTGAATTACAAGTCCACCAATAGCGTACTTACTAACCTTTTCTTGAAAACCAGAAATGGAATCATTAAATTTTTTTCTTGTCTTTTTTTCAATTTGTTTTTTACTATTCCGATCAGTAATACTGATAGAATTAATTGAATTTGAATTATTCAAATAGCCCCTTACGCTATCTACAAGATTATTATATTTTAAAAGAGCTTCAATCATTCTTACACTTTAGAATTTTCCAGATTATCAAACCAAAGAATTTCATCTTGCAGCTCTTTAAAAGCATATTCTACAACATCATTTAATTCTTCCACTTGCTCAGTTATAAAATTTATTTCTCTTTCCTCTTTATCACATTCCTCAAGGAAGAGTACTATGCTATCTAATTCTTCATTTCCAAATGAAGACATAGCTGGTTTCATTCGATGAGCAACTTGAGCAACTTTTGCCAAATTATCGTCTGCCATATAATTGTTAATTTCTTCTAAATTAGATGGAGTTACTTCTTCTAGTTTTTTTAACATTTTAAGAAATACTGGAGTGTTATCTCTTGTCATCATTCTTAACTTTTTAAAATTCACATAAGAGTGCTTTTTTCGTTCCATATTCTTTGGGTTTAATTCTATACTATTTACTTCGCTTTCAAGTACATTATTATTTCCTCTAAGCAGCCTTGCCATTTTATTAAATAAGATATCATGGTCGAACGGTTTCGATATATAATCGTCCATCCCTGCTTCTTTGCATTCTTTATCTATACCGATAAAAGCATTTGCAGTTAGGGCAATAATTGGAATATTTCCTAATTGCTCTTTCATCTCATTTCGAATTATATAAGTTGCCTCAACCCCATCCATTACAGGCATTTGCATATCCATTAAAACCAAATCAATCTTTTCAGATTTTAATGTTTCCAGAGCTTCTTTTCCATTATCCGCAGTGTGAATAATCACCTCAAAGGCCTTTAACACTTCTGTGGCTAATATCTTATTGTATTCATTGTCTTCGACTACTAGGATACTTTTACCTATCAATAAATTAGTTTCTTTAACAACCTCCAAATTCATATTTTGATCCAAATCCATTTCATTTCCAATCCTATATGACAATTCAAAAGAAAAAGTAGAACCTACATTTTCTACACTGCTCGCATATATTTTACCCCCTTGCAACTCAACTAAGTTTTTACTTATAGATAGACCAAGACCGGTTCCTCCAAACAACCGAAACGTTTTAGAATCAGCTTGTTTAAAGCTTCTAAATATATTTTCCAAATTTTCTGGTGATATACCACAACCTGTATCCTCAATTTCAAACTTAACCGAAACCATTCCCTTACTCTTTTCAATAATTTCTCCAATAATCTTAACTCCACCATTAGAGGTGAATTTAATTGCATTACTTACCAGATTAAGTAAGATCTGTTGAAGTCTAATAGGATCGCCAAGCAAGATTAATTCCTTCAGCTCATCTTGAATCTCACTCTCTAGAATAACACCCTGCTCATTAGCTTTTACTTCAAGGGAAGCACATACCGTATCAATAGCAATTGAACCTTTGAATCCTATATTTTCGAAAGACATTTCTCCTGATTCCATTTTAGAGAAATCCAAAATGTCATTTATTATTACTAGCAAATTTGCTGAGGATATACTAATTATATCCAGATAGGACCTTTCTTTGTCTGTTAAGATCGCCTCATTTAGAAGTTTAGACATTCCAATTATTGCATTCATCGGCGTTCTAATTTCATGACTCATGTTTGCAAAAAACCTGTCTTTCGATTTCACGGAATTAATTGCAATTTCCTTAGCAGTTATTAATTCCGAATTTCGAGTTTCAATAACTTTGAGCATATTATTATACGCCTCTATGAGTGTTCCTATCTCATCAGTTCTGTCTTCTTTTATCCTAATACTATAGTCATTCTTTGCAGATATCTTAGCTGTTTCTCCAGCTAAATGAAGTAAAGGGTCAGATATTACTTTTCTAAGTCGAGTCGAAATAAGAAATGTAAGGAACAGAGAAATTAAAAATATAGCGGTAGCCATTTTTATATAATCATAAACCTTCTCGTAATAAACCCTTAAATCGGATCGTATATGAACCAATCCAACTATTTCTTGATCAAAATTTACATCGTGATACAAATCGATATAATTATTACTCTTTATTAATCCAACAGTTCTATTTTCAAAGTTTACAAATTCGTTTCCTCGAATCATATAACTATCTCGTTGATAAAGAGCTATTTGTTTACCTGTATTATTGATTATTTGAGCAAAGACAATGTCTTCAGTTGCCTGTAAACTTTTTATAGACATTTTTGCCGCAATCTTATCTTCAAATAAGATTGCAGCACTGTTGTTTTCACCTATAATTTGAGCTGTTATCTCAAGCTGATTTTTAATTTGTTCCTCATACTTCCAAATATCATAACTCACATAGAGAATTAAGGCAAACAGTAATGTGAGAGCTGATGTGGTCATAAAAAGCACCACGATTTTTCCATTTATCGATAAATTCCTCACGCTCTATTATCTATTTACCATTTCTAATATAAAATCATGTGCCATAACGGTTACAAAAACAGTGATAGCAACTAACATTGCAAAGGCCCATCCTTTACTTTTTTCCCAAACTTTTGAATCATTCCTACTTGCTCTATCAATCCGTAGATTAGTAATTGTAAAAATTAATCTATGCATTGCAGATTCATTTTTTATAACATAATCATACGCTCCATGCTTTAATGCATTCCGTGCTACTTGTGGATCGTCTTGACCAGTTAAAAAAATTACATCTGTATTAATTTTCAGATTCCTTATCCCCTTTAACGTCTCGATTCCATTCAATCCACCCTCCATCTCATGATCTAATAGAACAATATCCGTATCGCTATCTATGTTGTCGACACACTCTTGCCCTGAATGATATATTTCCAAATCACAATAATTTTTTTCCTCAAGATTTTCTTTAACCAGTTCTGTGAAAAACGGATCGTCATCAACGATTACTATTTTAGTTGTTTTATATGATTTCATATAATTTAGATTTAGTTAAACAATTCGATCATCTTTATTATTTCATGATCGTATATATAGATTTACGCAAATACTTCTAAGGTGTTTCTTGTATTAGATGAACGGTAAGAAGTTATATGTGAAATACAAAATCCCCGCTATGCAATTCGGAATTACAGTATATAAATATTAAATAGTAATTCGTTTTGCTTTATCCCAAACCGCCATCTGATCCCCTTTAATTAGCCGATAGAAGCCAAGAAACACACACATATTCATAAACAGAAAATAAAACGGAATAAATAACATCTTCACCTTTTTTCCTTTACTATCTAAAAACCAACCTATAAATGCCAATGAGTAAAACAAGATCTGTCCATAAAACATTGCAGTATAGAGCGTACCTAAAGGTTCTATTAAAATGAAGTTTATTGGAATAAGAGCAATTAAACAAATTGGAGTTATAGTCCATCTTAGAACTCTATGAGAGATATATTGAAAACTCACAACTCCGTATCGAAAAACATTTAATAAAGCAGACAATCTTATAATACTTTGAATACCTCCAGCACTTATCCGAATCTTCCTCTTCATTTCCTCTCTAACAGATGGTGAAGCGAACTCACTTGCATATGCCTCCGGCTCATATGCTATCGTATATCCAGCCCTAACTATTTCCATAGAAATGATAAAATCATCCAAGATTGTATCCATCCTTACAGGTTTAAACAACTCTTTTCTAATTGCAAATAACTCACCGGCTGCGCCTACCGCAGAATACAATTTTGCATCTAGTTTTTTTAAAAACGACTCGTATTTCCAATAAAACCCCTCACCTTCCGAACTGGCTCCTGTAAACATTTCCTTTTTTATTCTTTTCTCCCCTGAAACGCAACCCACTTTATCCATTTTAAAATGTTTTACAATTTCTTTTACGGCTCCTGTATTTAGAGTTGTGTTGGCATCAGAGAATATAACTATTGGGTTTTTTACAAATTGCATTCCTCTGTTGATAGCACCTATCTTCCCTAATCGCATACTTTCATGTTCAACATTTACTTCAGGTATTGCTTTCAGATATTTTTCAGATCCATCATTAGAACCGTCGGTAATAAAAAGAATCTGTATTTTTTCCTTTGGGTAATCTAACGACAAGGTGTTAGCCAATTTTTCTTTTAAACAAGGCATCTCGTTATAAGCGGCGATAAAAATTGTCACTTCAGGTTCATAATCCTTCTGATCAATTTGAATATCATCCCAGACGAGTTCTTTGAACCGAACGATAATAAATAAGACAATTCCATACCCTATGTAGGTATAAAAAACAATTAATAACAATAACCAAAAAATCATTTCACTTACATTCATATATCCTCTTTTTAAAAATTAATCTTTGCTACAGACTCCCATATCTCATTTACACTTTTTGCCCAAGTATGAGTTTGAGCAAATTCAATTCTCTTTTTCTTTGCTAATTCAGATAGATCCACAAGGGCTTTATCAATACCAATTAAAAACTCCACGTTTGTCTTAGCAAGAAAACAATGATCCTTAAATACTTCCATGGTCGGAGTATAAGTTGCAACAATAGGATTTCCAGATGCCAAATACTCATCAATCTTTCTTGGATAATTTCCTTTAGTAAGATCATTAACAATTTGAGGGTTAATACAAACATCAAAATGGGAAACATAACTAGGCAGAGATTCTGGACTTTTTTTACCGACGAATACCACGTTAGATAAAGAATGCAAATCACTTTCCTTAAAACAAGTTTCTTCAGGACCTACTAACATTACAGTACAATCAGGACGTTTGGTCGCAATTTCGATTAGAAGGTCTATATCCAATCGCCTAGACGTTAACAAACCTACGTAGCCAATTACAGATCCTTTTATTTTGCTAAATTCAATGGGCCTTTCCGAAACGATATTTTCAACCAGATAATCTTCACTTTCACATCCCTGCCCAACATAAAAACTGTTTGAATTATTGTTTAATGCGAGATTGACTAAATGCATCGAATTTGCAACAACCAAATCGGCACTTTCCATTATTTCTGGTTCCAAGGAAGTACCATGCTTCGACCAATACGAGACTGTCATTAAGTTATCTCTCGTGTAATAAATAAAAAGAGAAGGATTAATAAATTCATTTAAATGCCTACTTCGATACATATCACTATCCGTGAAAAGAAGTAGGTTGCGATATCCAAGTTTTTCAATTGCACAGTTAATAGAATTAGCATATCTAGAGCTGTTCATTTTATTTATTTTTCGAAACAAATATGTTGGCAACCATGTCGCGGATTCTAACAAAATCGTTGGAGTAAATACCAATAGATTTTCATTAATTTGTTCAAATGGAGAGAGTACTCCATTGAGTATCGCACTTCGTTTTTTAGTTTCTGAAATTTTTGATTTTTTCAAAATGG